>NZ_JADZGH010000160.1:15103-15433 GCF_015865005.1 Rhodococcus sp. CX | reverse complement strand
GCCCGCCACAGATCGGCGGGCGCGACCGGGGGACGACGGTCGCCGCGGACGGCGACCCCGAGTGCGGCCAGGCCCAGCACGGTCACCCCGGCGCACAACGACAGGGCACGCACCCAGCTCGAACCCTGGGGCGCGGCCAGCAACCAGCCGGCGGCCACACCCGCGGTCGCGCCGACGACGGCACCGAGCAGCCATCGCCGGCGCGGCGGTACCACGGAGGTCAGGCCTTCGGCTTGCGCAGCGCGAACCACAGCCCGCCCGCGATCACCACGACCGCGGCCACGACAAACCACCACACCGCGACCCCGCCGCCGTCACCGTCGGCCGAGG
>NZ_JADZGH010000160.1:5841-14911 GCF_015865005.1 Rhodococcus sp. CX | reverse complement strand
GATGGTGTACACGCCGGCCGGACCCAGCTCGCCGACCTCGACGCCGACGGTCGCGCCGTCGACGACCGGATCGCCCTTCGACCACAGGTTCCCGTCGGGGCCGACGACGGTGAGCGCCGCGAACTGCTGCTGCATCGCCTCGTTGAACGTCACCGTCACCCGTACGGGTGCCTGCGCGATCTGCGCGCCGTCCTCCGGGTTGCTGGACAGGACGACGGCATGCGCCGACGCCGGTCCGGCGGTCATCACCAGGGCCGCGACCAGGGCGGCCAGGATCGTGAACAGGCGATTCATGAGCGCCGTCCCTTCAGTACCGCACCGAGGCCGAGTGCGGCGCCGAGCGCGCCGAGCACCAGGCCGATCCCGCCGAGCCAGCGGGCGGTGTCGTCGGTTGCAACCTCGGAGGTCGCGGTGGTTTCGGACGCCGCGGTGGTTACGACGGCATGGCTGTCGCCGCTGCTCGCGGTGAGGGTCAGGCTCGGCGCCGGCTTCTCCGGCTCCGCGTCGCCGATGGCCTCCTGATCCCACGCGACGACCTGACCGTTGCTGTAGGTCTGCACCGCAGGGAACGACACCGCGTCCTGTTCGGGCAGCGGCCCTGCGGACAGCAGGAACTGCTCGAACTGGCCGGGTCCGACGGCGACGCCGGGATCGGCGGTCCAGGTCACGGAGGTCGCCAGACCTGACGCCGGGTCCTTCGTGACGGTCGCGGTCCAGCCCGGCATCGGCTCGGTCCGCGCGGACTTCAGCCCGGGCAGCGTCACCGTCAGCGCGGTGGTTCCGGCAGTCTCGGACTCGGTGGGCACCCGGAACGTGAGCACCGTATAGCCGCCCTGGGTGGCGCCGGGTGCGACGACGCTGACGTGCGCGGAGGCGACGCCGGCCCCGGCGAAGAGCATCGCAGCGGTGATGCCCGCGGCCGTGACGGCGCGGGTCGGAAGGGTCTTCATCTTCTGTCTGTGGCTTTCTGATCGGAGAGGACGTGCGGTTCAGGCGACCGCGACGGGTGGTCCCCTCCGACGGATGCTCGGTGGTGGTCGCGCCTCGACGACGCAGCGCACCGCACCGACCGGCACGACGCGTGCCGGAGCCTCCACCGGCACCGGGCCCGCCGACAGCACGGCGTGCACCACGCGGGTGATCGCCGCGTGCAGCCGTTCGGCGACGGTGAGCAGCCGGGCACACCCGGCGACCGCGACCGCGTGCGCGGCCAGCATCAGCCACGACGGGTGGGCGTGCTCGGCCGGCACGGTCGCGAGGACGATGTGCGTGCCGGCCTGGCCGGCCGCGAGGAACACGGCCGTCGGCACCGCCGGCAGATGTGCGCCCGCGACACCGACGGCGGCGGCGACCGCGATGAGCAGCGCCGCACTCGGTCCCGTGGGAAGCCCGCCACCGGCCGCGGCGTGCGCGACGATCGCGAGTGCCGCCGTCAGGGCACCCGCGGTCGCACCGCGCAGAATCGGACCGGCAGCCATGGGACCGTCAGCGCACCCCGAGCCGCGCCAGCAGGTCGGCTTCGATGCCGTCGAGCTCGGCGGAGATCGCCGCGTGCGCCGAGCGGCGACGCGGGGCGGGCATCTGCTCGGCCGCACTGATCGCGGTCGTGAGATCGGTGAGCCGGGCCCGGGTGGCCTCGGCGAACTTGGCGGTTTCGGCGTCCTGAGGATGCTGCTCGACGATCTTGGCGACGGAATGTTCGGCGCCGGCGACGCGGGCGCTCAGTCGCGCGCCGTGCCCGGTGAACTCGCCGAGCTGGTCGATCGCGATGCCCATGCGCTGTGCCCGCCGGGCGTCGAGCTGCCCGCGCAGGGCGGTGACGGTCTGGTAGACCAGCGGCACCAGTACCGGCGCCAGCAGGCGTGCGACCCCGAGGTAGCGCCGCACCTTCGCGGCGGTGAAGCCCTGGGAGGCGGCGGCCTTCTCCTGCGCCTTGAGCGTGGCGATCTGCTGCTTCTCGATCCGGGTCTGCGACTTGACGAGCTCCCTGTCGACTTTGGCCTGTGCCTTCGCGGCGCGGCGGTCCCGTCGAGACTGGTTCTTTGCTCCGAGCTTCGCTTCGAGCGCGGCCTTGTGCTTCAGGGCCTTCGCTTCGGCCTTGCGGGTGGCGCGACGCTTCCGCCGTTTGAACAACGCCATCGAACAGCACCCTCCATTCGGTGTGACGGCGCAGCGGCGCCTGAAGAATCAGGCTGTCTGTGCCGGTGGTATCGGTTCACCTTAGGACGAATACCCTGGACGGTTGTGGATGCACCCATCGAAATGCGGCGATCGCCCGTTCTCATCGAGGCGAGCGCGCTGACGAGGTGCCGTCACCGGGTGTATCTGGACGCGGCGTTTCCCGAGGACTTGGCGACGGCACCGGAGAACCCCGGAGCGAAACAGCGGCAGGAGGCTGCCGCGGCTCATCGCGAATCGATCCGCAGACAGCTGTTCGACGCCCAGCCCGGCTGGGTGCAGATCGCAGCCGACGGGCCCGCGTCCCGCCGGGCCGACGACACGATCCGGGCGTGCCGCGACGGCGCCGACCGGATCTGGGGTGCGGTGCTGCCCGCCGAACCCGAAACGGGGCGGCGGGGCCGATCCGAGATCCTGCTGCGCGATACCGTGCGCGGCGGCTACATCCCGGTGATCGTCGTCAACCACAAGGTCACCGATCCGGGCCGCGGCGCGACCACGACCGGACTGTTCGCGTGGGAACCCGCGGTGGACGAGACCCGCAAGGTGCGCAGCCAGCTGCGCGACCAGATGCGGCTCGCGCAGCTGTACCGGATGCTCGAACGGCACGGGCTCGCCAGCCCCGCGCGGGTGGCGGGGGCGATCGGCTACGGCGGGGACTGCATCCTCGTGCACGACCTGTCCGAGGTGCTCGCCGACTACGACGAGCGGTTCGCGGACCGCATCGCGATCGCGCGTGGGGAGGTCGCGACCGAGCCTGCGCAGATCGGGGAGTGCCGGACCTGCCCGTGGTGGTCGCGGTGCCGGGAACAGCTGGTGCAGGCGCACGACGTGTCGCTGGTCGCGCCCGGCCAGCGCGCGACGGTGCTGCGGGAACTCGGTGTGCACACCGTCGACGAGCTGGCCCACTGGGACGGCGAGGAACCCGAGGTGTGGCCGCAGGGGTCGTTCGCGGACACCGTCGTCACGGCGAAGGCGTGGCTGGTGGGTGCGCCCCTGGTGCGGCGGTACGGGCACGTGCACGTGCACCGCGCCGACATCGAGGTCGACGTCGACATGGAGAGCTACCACGAGTTCGGTGCCTACCTGTGGGGGACGCTGCTGAACGTCGACGGCGAGTCGGCGTACCTGCCGTTCGCGACCTGGGATCCGGTGCCCACCGACGACGAGGCCCGCTCCTTCGGAGAGTTCTGGACGTGGCTCTCCGATCAACGCAAGGTCGCCGAGCGTCGTGGGAAAACGTTTGCCGCATACTGCTATTCGAGAACGGCCGAGGACAAGTGGCTGCTGGCGTCGGCGCGCCGGTTCTACGGACGGCCCGGTGTGCCGAGCGAGGCGGAGGTCCGCGCGTTCATCGACTCGCCGCAGTGGGTCGACGTGTTCCAGGCCGTGACCGATCAGTTCGTGTGCCCGAACGGCAAGGGACTCAAGAAGATTGCGCCGCTGGCCGGACATCGGTGGCGCGACGAGGAAGCCGGTGGCGAGGCGTCGATGAGCTGGTATCGCGAGGCCGTCGGCTACGAGGGTCCGCCCGATCCGACCCAGCGGCAGCGGCTGCTCGAGTACAACGAGGACGACGTCATCGCGACGAAATTTCTGCGCGAGTGGATGACAGATCGTGCGGTGCAAGAGATTCCGCACATCGACGATCTCTGAACGTCACGACCGGACGGCAGCCGCGAGGCGGGTCATGGCGTCGACCACCGGCCGTCCGAACATGGGCGGGTCGTTGTGCCCGACCCCCGGCAGGACGACCCGTTCGACGAGATGCGGCGCCGCGTCGGCGACGCGCTCGCTCTGCGCAGGCGGGACGATCGTGTCCGCGGTGCCGTACACGACGGTGACGGGCACGCCGAGCCGGGCGACGGTCGCGGCGACCGGGAACCGGTCCCACAGCAGAACTGTGGGAAGAAACGGGTAGTGGTGCCGCGCGACCGACGGCAGGTCGACGAACGGCGAGCGCAGCAGCAGACCCGCCGGTGGATACGCGGCGGCGAGTCCGGTGGCGACGCCGGTGCCGAGGCTCTCCCCGAGATACAGCAGCCGGTCGGGCGGGACGTTCTCGATCTCGACGAGATGGTTCCGTGCCGCCCGCGCGTCGAGTGCGAGGCCGTCCTCGGTGGGCCGGCCCGGATTGCCGCCGTAGCCGCGGTAGTCGACCAGCAGCGTCGTGAATCCCGCCAGGGACAGGGCCGCCGCGAGTCGCGCCCGGTCGAGTCGATTGCCGCCGTTCCCGGGGGCGAGCAGCACGGTGAAACCGGCGCCCGGGCCGGTGGGCTCGGCGGCCGGGACGAGCCAGGCGCCCAGTTCGAGACCGTCGTCCGTGGTGAGGCGGACGTCCCGGGCGCCCGGCAGCACCTCGGCTGCCGGGGGAGGCGTGGACGTGTCCGGCAGATAGATCAACCGCCGCTGACCGACCAACAGTGCGACGCCCGCCACCGCGATCACCGCGACGACGACCACGAGCACCCGCGCTGCTGTTCCGAGGGTCACAACAACGAGTGTGCCCCCTCGTCCGAACGAATCGACATTGCTGCCGGATCACATCGGGGGAGGACGTCATATGCTCCGCATGATCAACACTGCCACTGCGCTTTTCGCAGCCGAGACGGTGATCGCGGTCATACCGAGACAGTCCTGCCTCGTGCGTGGTTTCGGTAGCTGGAACTACCGAAACCACGCACGGGCGGCGGAGCCGCCTAGCGCGGGGCCATGCGCAGCGCACCGTCCATGCGGATGGTCTCGCCGTTGAGGTAGTCGTGCTCGACGATCATCTGCACCAGCTGGGCGTACTCGGCGGGCTGGGCCAGGCGCGACGGGAACGGCACACCGGCCTCGAGGCCCTTGCGGTACTCCTCGGTGACGCCGGCGAGCATCGGGGTGTCGACGATGCCGGGGGCGATCGTGTCGACGCGGATGCCGTACTGCGCGAGGTCGCGGGCGGCGGGGACGGTCATGCCGTGCACGCCACCCTTGGATGCGGAGTACGCGATCTGCCCGATCTGGCCCTCGAAGGCGGCGACGGACGCGGTGTTGACGATGACGCCGCGCTGCCCGGCGTCGTCGACCGGATCGGTCTTGGCGATGGCGTCCGCGGCCAGGCGCATCACGTTGAACGTGCCCAGCAGGTTCACGGTGATGACCGTGCGGAACAGCTCGAGATCGTGCGGGCCGTTCTTCGACAGGATGCGGCCCGCCCAGCCGACACCCGCACAGTTGACGACGATGCGCAGCGGCACACCCGACTCGACGACCTTGTCGACCGCGGCCTGAACCTCGTCGGCGCTGGTGACGTCCGTGGCAAGCATCGTGACGCCCTCGGGGGCCTTGCTGCCGACCCGCTCGATGGACTGGGCGAGATCGAGACCGAAGACGGTCGCGCCGGCGTCGGTGAGTCGCTTCGCGGTGGCTGCGCCGAGCCCGGACGCCGCACCGGTGACCAGTGCTGCGGTTCCCTGAATTTCCACTGCAGTACTCCTGTTCCGGCGGCCCCGTCGGCGCGCCTCGTCTGTGGTCGAACCCTAGCGCGGTGATCACCGACTCGAGGCGACCACAGACCCGAGAGTTCCTGCAGTTACGCGACGCCCTCGGCGACGGTCGTGTCGACCCGACCGAGCGCGCGACTGCGGCCACGCACCAGCAGCGCCGCACCGAGCCCGGCCGCGCATCGTCGGGGCCGACGCGAGCTGCAACGAACTGTTCGTGGTCGCGGTGAACGATGCGCTCAATCCACCGACCAGGACCATCGCGGCGATCATGAGCCCCAGGTTCGGTGCGGCCGCCGCGGCGGCCATGGCGACACCGAACGCGAGTGCGGTCACCACCAGGGGTTTGACGCCGGTGCGTCCCCACGTGGCGATCACGAGCCCGCCGACGACGGAACCGGCGCCCATCGCGGCGGTGAGGAAGCCGTAGCCACCGGCCCCGGCGGTGAGCACGTGTTCCGCGACGACGGGCAGCACGACCTGGAACTCGAACGCGAGGCAGCCGACGAGCGCCATCATGAGCAGCGGCACCGCGAGATCCGGGCTGCGCCGCACGTACGCCAGGCCCTCCCGTAGCTGACCGCGGGCGCGACCGGCCTGCGGGGACAGGTTGAGCTGCGACACGTCGAGCCGCAGCAGCGACGCCACCACCGCGACGAAACTGGCCGCGTTGAGCAGGAAGCAGACGCCGAGGCCGCCGGCGGCGATGACCAGGCCGGCCACTGCCGGTCCGATCATGCGCGAGCACGACGCCAGCACGGACTGCAGGCTCACGGCGTTGCGCAGGTCGTCGGGCCCGACCATCTCGAGCATGAACGACTGGCGGGCCGGGTTCTCGAAACACTGGTTGAGGCCGAGCAGTGTGGCGAGCACCCACACATGCCACAGCTGGACGGTGCCGGTGACGGTGAGCAGGCCCAGAACCAGCGCCTGCAGCCCCATCATCGTCTGGAGCCCGATCATCAGCTTGCGCTTGTCCACCCGGTCTGCGACGACGCCGCCGTACGGGCCGAGCAGCAGCATGGGCACGGTCTGCAGCGCCAGGACGACGCCGATCGCGGTGCCGGAACCGGTCAGCTCCAGCACCAGCCAGGACTGGGCGACGGTCTGCATCCAGGTGCCCACGAGGGAGACGGCCTGGCCGGAGATGTAGCGGCGGAAATTCGCGCCGCGCATTGCTGCGAACGTCTGTCCGCGCAGGTCGGAGAGGGCTGTCACGGGCGGCACCCCGCGGAGTCGGCCATGCTCTCGGCGAGGGCTTCGAGGGCAGGAAGCGCGCGGCGGATCGCGTCGGTGTGCTCGTCCGACAACCCGGCCAGGTTCTCGGCGAACAGAGCGGTCCGCACCTCGCGCAGGTGCAGGAAGCGCTCCCGCCCGGCCTCGGTGATGCCGGCCCTGATCACGCGTTTGTCGCCGGGGTCGGGGGAACGGGTGAGCAGGCCCGCGTCCTCGAGCTTGCCGAGCATCCGCGACAGCATGGTCGGGTTGATGCCCTCGATCTCGGCGAGTTCGCGAACCCCGATCTCACCGTGTCGCGCGACCGTGGACAGCAGCGAGAACTGGCTGCGGGTCAGGCCGTCCTCGCCGGACGACCGGCGGTCGACGCGGCGGGCGATCTTGCCGAACGTGAGGCGCAGCCGTGCGATCTCGTCGTCCTCGAAACGTGTGCTTGCGGAACTCACCGTCGCCTCCCGTATTAATTGCCTATCGGCAAGCATACTCCTGCGGGCAAGCCGGAACCGCCCGTTTCCAGCGGACGGTCCAGGGGAAGGGAGGGGTGCTACTACTTGACGGGCACGCGCGGCGCCTCCACCGCGCGACGGCGGACCGCGACGGCGCGGACGCCGGCGGCAATGACGGCGAGTGCGAGCGTCGCGCCACCGGCGACGAATCCGGCCGGGGTCTCGGGGGCCAGGCCCTCACCGAGCATCCAGGCGCCGAAGGCGAAGAACAACGCCGCGGCACCGAACTTGATCGCGTTCTCCGGCAGGTGCTTGCCGAGCAGCGCGCCGACGACCACGGCGAGTGCGTCGGCCGCGACCATGCCGACGGTCGATCCGATCCACACACCGGCCCAGTTGTTGTCGGCGGCCAGCGTGATGGTGGCCAGCATGGTCTTGTCGCCGAGTTCGGCGAGGAAGAAGGCGGAGGTGACGGCCAGGAACGCGGACCGGGTCACGCGCGCGGCCTTGTTCTGCTCCTCCTCGTCGAGGGAATCGCCGCGCAGGGTCCACAGGCCGAAGAACACGAAGGCGACACCGCCGACGATCGCGAGGGCGGTGGACGGGATCGCGACCCCGAGATAGTGGCCGACGGCGACCGAGACGAGGTGCACGGCGGTGGTGGCGGCGAGGATGCCGGACAGGACGACCCACCAGCGATAGCGCAGCGCGAAGGTCATCGCCATGAGCTGGGACTTGTCGCCGAGTTCGGCGACGAAGATGACTGCGAAACTCAGGGCGATTGCGGTGATCATCGGGTTCGTTTCCTCCTGTCCGAATGGAGGAAACGGGCTTCCTCCGGACGCCGACGCGGGGTGCGTCGACGACCGAAGGTCTCGCCCACCGGAATCGAGGGATCCGGTTCACCCGGCCGGGCCGGAACCCCGAGGTGCCGTGCCAGTGTGTCGACCGAGCGATTGGGGGCTACTCCCCTTCGCTTCGGCAACGATAGCGTGTCGGCAACGAAATCGCAAAGGGCACACTAAGTTTGGCGACCCGAACTCGAGGATGTGGGCGACGGTCACGCCGCGAGCAGCATGGCCAGAATCGCGGTGTCGGGGTCGCTGTTGGGATCCACGCCGACCCTGCTGACCAGCGACGTCACCGTGCCATCGGCCTCGGCCTCCACCCACGCGGCCCGGTGCTCGAGCCCCAGGTGCGGCAGACCCGGCAGCAGGACGCACCCCGACGCGACGCCCACGTTCTCGGGCAGCGACGGTGTCGTCTCCGACGGCGGGTGCAGCATGATCAGTGCCGGCGGTTGATGCTCCGCGAACCGTCCCGGTTCGACGGCCTCCTCGCCGAGCACCGGCCCTTCGGCGACCACCAGCCCGACCGTGCCCGGCGCCGGATCGTCCGGAAGTTCCTCGCGTACCCCGAAGACGGTGGATGTGGGCAGCAGGCCCGGGAGCGAGGCCACCCGTACCGTCATCGCCAGCAGCTGGGTCCACTCGCGGGTGGTCTCGGGCCAGCGTCCCGAGACGACGAAACCGCGCAGGGATCCGGCGGCCTGGAAGGCGGCGAGTTCGATTCTTTCGTGTCCGTTCATCCCGCAACCTCCCCATGTCGAAGTTGTGTCGGCGCGCAGCGCCACCGCTACACCTCGTTGGGTATATGAGAAGAATGACCGGATCCCGGCTGGCACACAAGGGGGACGGAGTGCCAGGACCGCGGCCCGCGGACACG
>NZ_JADZGH010000160.1:0-5831 GCF_015865005.1 Rhodococcus sp. CX | reverse complement strand
GGGTGCGGGCGCGCTCGAAGCGGGCCTGCACGTCCGCCCAGTTGACGATGTTCCAGAAGGCCTTGACGTAGTCGGCCTTGACGTTCTGGTACTGCAGGTAGAAGGCGTGCTCCCACATGTCGAGCATGAGCAGCGGAACCAGGCCGATGGAGATGTTGCCCTGCTGATCGTAGAGCTGCACGATCTGCAGGCGCTGACCGATGGAATCCCAGGCCAGGATGGACCAGCCGGAGCCCTGGATGGAGTTCGCGTTGGCCGAGAAGTGATCGCGGAACTTGTCGAACGAACCGAAAGCGTCGTCGATGGCGGCGGCGAGCTCACCCTCCGGCTTGTCGCCACCCTCGGGCGAGAGGTTCTGCCAGAACACCGAGTGGTTGGTGTGGCCACCGAGGTGGAACGCGAGGTCCTTCTCGAGCTTGGTGGCCTGCGCGGCCATCGTGCCGTTGTCGCGGGCCTCGGCCAGCTTCTCCAGGGCCGTGTTGGCGCCGGCGACGTAGGTCGCGTGGTGCTTGCTGTGGTGCAGCTCCATGATCTTGGCGGAGATGTGCGGTTCGAGGGCCGCGTAGTCGTAGGGCAGTTCCGGAAGCGTGTACTCAGCCACGAAGGGTCCCTTCATCTGCGGGCCTGTTGGGCCCGTTCATGTTTTCGATACTTCTGGGTTTCCACCCAAACTCATAAGTACACCCTGCGCAACACTGGCCTGCACGCGGTTCCGGCATATCCGGCGCGCCGCCGTCGAGGGCTGTTGGGCGGATCGGCACGGGACAAAGGTCTCTACCTGCGCAGATGGGGGCCGGATTCGGCACGACAGTAAACCGGACATTAACATTGCCGGATGTTTCGGCCACTCCCGAGCGACACGGCACGCGGCGGCGAAGCGCCTCGGGTCGAGTTCCCGGGCGTGAATCTGCTGAAGACACTCGCCGTACTCGCCGTCGTGTACTCGCACATCTCGTTCTATCTGATCGACGACCTCGGCACCGGCTGGTGGGGGATCGACCTCGTCTACGACGTGCTCGTCGACGGCGCGAAACTCAACCAGCACCTGTCGTTCCTCGGCGTCGCCGCCTTCATGATGCTGACCGGGATGCTCATCACCCGATCCGCGATCCGGCAGGACGCCCGCCCGTTCCTCATCGCCCGCGGCGCCCGGCTGCTGCCCGGATTCTGGGTCGCGATCCTCGCTGCGATCGTGCTCGTGCGTCTCGGCATCAACGGCATGTTCAGCGGGCAGACCGGCATCACCAACGGCGAGGCGGTGCTCAGCTTCTTCCTGGGCGGGTTCTTCCTGAAACCCGAGGTCGCGGTGCTCGGCGTGACCTGGACCCTCGCGGTGCAGGTGACGTTCTACCTCTACTGCGTGCTCGCGCGACCCCTGCTCCGAGCCGCGCCGATCGCGATGCCGACCCTCGGCGCCGCGGTGTGCATGCTGGTGATCTTCTACAACCTGTACGTCCCGCAGCCGTACGCGGTGCCGTTCCTGTCGAAGATCGCCGCGACCCTCCCGTGCGTCTTCCTCGGGCAGATCATCTACCTGGGGTGGGCGCGGCTGACGGGCGCCCGCGGACTCATCCTCGCGATGCTCGCGCAGGTGATGGTCGTCTGGATCGCCACCGACTACCAGGTGTACTGGGCCGGTTCCCGCTACCTGTGGACGATCGTCGTGGTCACCGCGACCGTCGTGTTGCTCGCCCGCTACGACGGCCGGATCGCCCGCTCCCGGATCGTGTACTGGACCGCGACCCGCAGCTTCGCGATCTACCTCCTGCACACGCTGGTGCTGTACCGCGTGTACGAGAACACCGTCGGGCACCTCGGCCGTACCGGGGCCGTCCTCGCGTTCGTTGTGGTGTGCGCGCTCGTCTCCGAGGCGCTCTACCGCTGCGTGGAGGTGCCGGCCGGACGCTGGATCACCGATCGGTGGATCCGCCGCGTCCCGGCGGCCGACGGCGTGAGCGCGACCCCCGCCCACAGCGAATCCCACGCGTAGCATCGGAACCATGTCCTGGTTCGACGAGATCCTCTCCCAAAAGGCCGCCAAATCCGTGATGGTCACCCGCGAGCAGGCACTGCCCGGACGACCCGACCCCATGCCCGTGCCCGACGCCCACTACGTCAACGGCCACCGCCTCACCCCGCCGTTCCCGGACGGTATGCAGACCGCCGTCGTCGGCATGGGGTGTTTCTGGGGAGCCGAGAAGGAATTCTGGGAACTCGACGGCGTGTACTCGACCGCCGCCGGCTATGCGGGCGGCTACACCCCCAACCCCACCTACGAGGAGGTCTGCTCGGGCCGCACCGGGCACACCGAGGTGGTTCTCGTCGTGTTCGACCCGGAAGTGATCGGATACGCGCAGATCCTGCAACAGTTCTGGGAGAACCACGACCCGACGCAGGGCATGCGGCAGGGCAACGACCACGGCACCCAGTACCGGTCCGCGATCTACACGTTCGACGAATCGCAGATCGAGATCGCCGAGGCCACCGCGGAATCGTTCGGCAAGCGTCTGGCCGCTGCCGGATACGGCGCGATCACCACCGAGATCGCCCCGTTGACCCAGTTCTACTACGCCGAGGACTACCACCAGCAGTACCTGGCGAAGAACCCGAACGGCTACTGCCCGGTCCACGCGACCGGCGTCAGCTGCCCCGTCGGTCTCGGACTCTGACGATCCCCTCGGGACCTCGGGAGTCGGCCCTCGCACAGTCGCCTCGCGTGTGATATAAGGCCCATCCCCTTGCTCTTACCGGTCCGGCGGATCAATCTGGAATGAGCGAACTAGGGGGAAGGACCGGACTCGACATGGTGAACAGCACGGCGGCCTATCTACGAACGGCACGCCGATCCTCTCGACGCCGTAATCCTCTCGTGCGCCGCACCGATCGCATCGAGGCGCGGTTGACGGCCCTGCTCGCATTCCTCGTGGTCGCGATGATCCCGTTGGCGATATGGGCCGGGGCCGCAACCTGGGACACACAACTCGCGGTGTCAGCGCAGCAGACCGCGGAACGCACCCTGGTGACAGCAACGACCGCGGGTACTCCGACGACCGTCGCCGCCACCTACGGAGACTACGGAGTGTCCGACTCCGCGACGGTCCAGGCGTCGTGGCCGTGGGGCCGGGAGACACGGAACGGCACCATCCAGGTCGACTCCACCACCGCACCCGGCAGCCAGGTGCCGGTCTGGGTCGACGCCGACGGCAACCAGTCGCTGCCGCCGATGAGTGCCACGAGTGCCAAGGTATCCGCGGTGCTGGTGGGCGTGTCCGCGTGGGTCGGGACGGCGCTCGTCGCCGGTGGACTGTTCGCCGTCGCCCGCTGGCGCCTCGATCTCGCACGGACCCGCCAGTGGAGCCGGGACATCGAAATCTTCCTCGGCTCCACCAGCAGCCACTGACCTACCGGTGCCTCCCGTGAGCGGAGCTCCGGTGTTACCCGTGAGCGAAGCTCCGGTGCCTCCCGTGAGCGAAGCTCAGCGCACCGCCGGGAGCACTTCCTGCGCGACCAGCTCGAGGTGGTCGAGATCCGCGAGGTCGAGAACCTGCAGGTAGATCCGCTGCGTACCGATCTCGGCGTAGCGTCCGATCTTCTCGACGACCTCGGCCGGGGTGCCGGCCAGCCCGTTCTCACGCAGCTCGTCGACCTCACGCCCGATGCGCGCGGCGCGGCGCGCGATCTCGTTCTCGTCGCGACCGCAGCACAGCACCAGCGCGTTCGACCACACCATCTCCGCGGGGTCGCGGTTCACGGCTCGGCACGCGTTCCGCACCCGCTCGAACAGCCGCGCGGACTCCTCCGCCGACTCGAACGGGACGTTGAACTCGTCGGCGAAGCGGGCCGCGAGTGCAGGGGTGCGGCGCTTGCCCTTGCCGCCGATGATGATCGGCGGACCCGGACGCTGCGCGGGTTTCGCCAGAGCAGGCGATTCGAGGATCCGGTGGTGGGCGCCCTCGTACGAGAACGTCTTGCCGACCGGGGTCTCCCACAGGCCGGTGATCACGGAGAGGGATTCCTCGAGCTTGTCGAAACGCTCCTGCAGGGGCGGGAACGGGATGCCGTACGCGAGGTGCTCCTCCTCGTACCACCCGGCGCCGAGCCCGAAGTCGACGCGCCCGCCGCTCATGGCGTCGACCTGCGCGACGGTGATCGCGAGGGGTCCCGGATGCCGGAACGTCGCGGACGTGACGAGGGTGCCGAGCCGGATCGTCGAGGTTTCCCTGGCCAGCCCGGCCAGCGTGATCCACGCGTCGGTGGGGCCGGGCAGGCCCTTGCTGTTCATTGCGAGATAGTGGTCGGATCGGAAGAACGCGGCGTAGCCGAGCCGTTCGGCCGTCTGCGCGACGGCGAGGAGATCGGCGTAGGTGGCGCCCTGCTGGGGTTCGGTGAAGATCCGTAGTTCCATGGCCACGATCCTTTCAGTTCCGCGTGTACGTACGCGCGGCAGTTTCGAGTGCGCGCACCGCGCGGCGGGCGCGCGCTCGCGGGTGATGGGAGGTGCCGGTGCGGCGCACGATGATTCGGACATGTCGAGGGACGGAGTGCGAAATGTGCTCGGCCCGAGCGAGGTAGGAGCTGTGAGTTACTCCGAAAACTGGGGATGAACCTGTGGAAACTGTGGATAACTCCGTCGCCGTGGGGATTTCGTCATCGGTTCTGGTCGGGAATGTGGCCGGCCTGTAACAACTGTGTGACGCAACGGTGATGTCGCGCCGATCCGACGGCTGCGTCCCCGGAAGACGCGTGCCACTATTGACGATGTGAGCTTCTCCGATGTTCCCACCGTGTCGGTCGACGACGTCCCGGAGATCGGGGACGGCGTGGTGCTGTTGGATGTGCGCGAAGCCGACGAATGGGATCTCGGTCATGCCCCGGGCGCGCTCCACATCCCGGTCGCCGATGTACCCGCCAGGATCGAGGACATCGACATCGACGCCGAGGTCTACGTCGTGTGCCGTCAGGGCGGCCGATCCGTGGGCGTCGTCGCGTACCTCAACAACATCGGGTTCGATGCGTTCCAGGTGAACGGCGGCATGGTGGCCTGGCAGCGCACCGGACGACCCCTGACCGCCGACGGCGACACTCCGGCGAAGATCTATTGATGCCCGCCTTCCAGATCTGCGTCCGTTGCGAACACCGCTGGCCGGTGGTGGGGCAGCCGCGCCAATGGTGCCCCGGCTGCCGCGGGCTGCTGCTCTCGCCCGTGGACCCGCAGCGTCCGGTGCCGCCGGCGCGCCGCAACTTCCGTTGGGTCGCCATCCCCTCCGCAGCCGGCACGCCGCCCGAGGCGCAGCCTCGCACGGGTGGGGCCGCGGCGCTCGGTCCCACGCCCCGCTACGACGACGTGCCGCGATGGAGTCTGCGTGACCGTCGCGCGGTCACCACCGTCGACGAACCGACCCGCGCCGAGAAGCTCGCCGAGATCGCCCCGACGCTCCTCGTCGCGACCGCGGTGCTGTTCGCGCTCGCGGCCCTCGCCGAAGCCGTCCGCTACGGGCTGCTGCTGTTCAACCGCACCCGCTTGGTCGATCCCGTCGCGCTGGCGCTGTCCGACGCCGCCGTCGGCTCCACCCAGGTGGTCGCGCCGCTGGTCGCGCTCGCGGCCGTCGTCGCAGCCGGGCTGCGGCTGGTCCGGGTGCGCGAGCGCGTGTACGCGGCACGCGGGTCGTCGGATCCGCGACCGCCCGCGCTGATCGTGCTGGGCTGCGTGATCCCGCTGGTCAACCTCGCGCTGCCGGGGGTGTACCTCACCGAGATCGCCGACGACGCCGGCCCGCGGCTGCGTCGCGCCGTCCGCACCTGGTGGATCCTGTGGGTCCTCGGCGGGGTGC
>NZ_JADZGH010000159.1:19091-19771 GCF_015865005.1 Rhodococcus sp. CX | reverse complement strand
GAAGGTCGTCGAGCGTGACGACATGTTCCGCGCGTCGGAGCCCCACAAGGCCTGACCGAGGGACAGCCCCTCTATTCCGAGCGAACGGTACGTTCCGTCGGTTGATCCGACGGAACGTACCGTTCGCTCGTTTCGGGGGAAGGGTCCGGAGCTGAGCTCAGAGGACGAACAGCACGGCCCACAGCCAGGCGCCGGCGGCGACGAGGCCGCCGAGCAGTTCCACGAGCATCGACAGGCCGACCGCCTTGGTCGCCTCGACCGTCGAATCCCACGCACCGCGATGGGTGCGGTGCCGCTGCGCCTCGGACAGGTACATGCCGAGCAGGAAACCCAGTACCAGGCCGATCACCGGCACCACGAAGAATCCGACGATCCCGACGAGCCCACCGACGACGAGCGAGCGGGTCGGCACACCCGCCTGCCGGATCCGTTTGCCGGGCCACGTGTACTTCACGACGCCGGTGACGACCAGGGCGACCGTCGCGATCGCGAACACGACCCACGCGGGGGTCCCGCCGGTGAGGATCGCCCACACCAGGATCGCGCCGAAGATCAGGATGGTGCCCGGCAGGATCGGCACGACGATCCCGAACAGGCCGACGAGGATCGCGAGGCCGACGAGGGCCTCCGCGCCGGCGCTCACGGTGCGACCGGCCGCACGAGGGAGGCGGCCTCGCCCG
>NZ_JADZGH010000159.1:15003-19081 GCF_015865005.1 Rhodococcus sp. CX | reverse complement strand
GCCGACGCGCGTAGGACTCGGGCTTGCCGAACAACCGCAGGTCGGACTCGGGCACGCGCAGCGCGTCGGCCACGCCCTCGAACGCGATACCGGTGGCGTCGACGCCCCCGTAGATCACGGCGGACGCACCCGGCGCGAGCAGCGACGTGTCGACCGGGAGCCCGAGGATCGCGCGGGCGTGCAGTTCGAACTCCGACAGCCGCTGGCTGCGCAGGGTGACCAGGCCGGTGTCGTGCGGGCGGGGACTGACCTCGGAGAAGTACACCTCGTCGCCCTTGACGAACAGTTCGACACCGAACACGCCGCGGCCGCCGAGCGCGCCGGTGACCGCCGCCGCGATCTCCCGTGCCCGGGTCAGCGCCGCGTCGCTCATCGGCTGCGGCTGCCACGATTCGATGTAGTCGCCGCGGCTCTGCACGTGCCCGATCGGCTCGCAGAAGAACGTCTCGACGTCGCCGGAGTCACCGACCGCGCGGACCGTGAGCTGGGTGATCTCGTAGTCGAAGTCCACGAACCCTTCGACGATGACCCGACCGTGGTTGATGCGCCCCCCGGCCAGCGCGTAGTCCCAGGCCGCGGGCATCTCGTCGGCGGACCGCACCGTCGACTGTCCCTTCCCCGACGACGACATCACCGGCTTGACCACGCACGGATAGCCGACCGCCTCGGCTGCGGCGAGCACCTCCGCAAGCGATTCGGCGAACCGGTAGGGCGAGGTGGGCAGGCCCAGTTCCTCGGCGGCCAGACGCCGGATTCCTTCCCGGTTCATGGTCAGCTGCGTGGCGCGCGCGGTGGGAATGACCTCGGCGAGCCCGCGTTCCTCGACGACGGCGAGCGCGTCGGTGGCGATGGCCTCGATTTCGGGGACCACCAGGTCGGGTCGTTCGGCCTCGATGATCGCGAGGAGCGCCTGGGGGTCACCCATGTCGACGGTGTGGGCGCGATGCGCGACCTGCTGCCCGGGCGCGTTCGAGTACCGGTCCACGGCGACCACCTCCACACCCAGCCGTTGCAGCGCGATGGTGACTTCTTTCCCTAGTTCGCCTGCGCCGAGCATGAGGACACGAGTGGCATTCGGCGACAGCGGAGTGCCGAGACGCGGTGAGATCATGGTGGGACTATATGTGGCACCGGCGTTCGTTCCGGGAGGATGCGATGGGCAGTAGCCAGACGGACAGCAGGACGCACGAGCACGACGGTGACGCGCCCGACATGGGCCGCGCCGACGTGCGGGATTTCACCGCCGCCGATGTCCGGCACTTCACCACCGCCGGCCGTGATCCCGCGGACGAGGTGGACTGGCAGCGGCGCGACGCCCGCATCGTGCACCACGGCACCGGCGCGGTGGTGTTCGAGCAGAAGGATGTCGAGTTCCCGTCCGGCTGGTCGCAGAACGCGACGGACATCGTGAGCCAGAAATACTTCCGCGGCGAACTCGGCTCGCCGGGCCGGGAGACCTCGCTGCGCGACGTCGTCGCCCGCATCGTCGACACCATCACCGCGTGGGGCACCGCGGACGGCCACCTCGACGACCCGGAGGCGTTCGCGGCCGAACTGACGTACCTGCTCCTGCACCAGAAGGCGTCGTTCAACAGCCCGGTGTGGTTCAACATCGGCGTCCCGGACGTTCCGCAGCAGGCCAGCGCCTGTTTCATCCTGTCGGTCGACGACAGCATCGATTCGATCCTCGAGTGGTACCGGCAGGAGGCGGTGATCTTCAAAGGCGGTTCCGGGGCCGGGGTCAACCTGTCCCGGATCCGGTCGTCCGCCGAACCCCTGGGTGGGGGCGGTACCGCGTCGGGCCCGGTCAGTTTCATGCGCGGCGCGGACGCCTCGGCCGGGACCATCAAGTCCGGCGGCAAGACCCGGCGGGCCGCGAAGATGGTGATCCTCGACGTCGGTCATCCCGACATCGAGGAGTTCGTGGAGTGCAAGGCCATCGAGGAACGTAAGGCCCGCGTGCTCGACGCCGCGGGTTTCGACATGGGACTCGACGGCCGCGACAGCCATTCGGTGCAGTACCAGAACGCCAACAACTCGGTGCGGGTCACCGACGAGTTCATGCAGGCGGTCGTCGACGACGCGCAGTGGCCGCTGCGTGCGGTCACCACCGGCTCGACGGTGCGTACCCTGTCGGCACGAGAGTTGTTCGGGCGCATCGCATCTGCTGCGTGGGAGTGCGCGGACCCGGGCATCCAGTTCGACACCACCATCAACCGCTGGAACACCGCGGCGGTGACCGGCCGGATCAATGCGTCGAATCCGTGCTCGGAGTACATGCACCTCGACGATTCCGCATGCAACCTGGCGAGCCTGAACCTGCTCACGTTCCTGCTCGAGGACGGCACGTTCGACGTGGACGGGTTCCGGCACGCGGTGGCGGTACTCATCACCGCCCAGGAGATTCTCGTGGGCCGCGCCGACTATCCGACCGAGCGGATCGGTGAGACCTCGCGGCGGTTCCGCCAGCTCGGGTTGGGATACGCGAATCTCGGTGCGTTGCTGATGGCTTCGGGTCTGCCCTACGACAGCGATGCCGGCCGCGCGTACGCCGCGGCGATAACCGCCCTGATGACCGGGCACGCCTACGCGGTCTCGGCGCGCCTGGCCGAGCGGCTGGGGCCGTTCGACGGATTCACCGAGAACCGGGAGCCGACCCTCGCCGTGCTCGCGCGGCATCGCGGCGCACTCGACGACGTCGACGCCGATCTCGCTCCCGGTCCGGTGCTCACCGCGGCTCGGGAGAGCTGGGACGAGGCGGTCGCGGGGGCGGCCGAGCACGGTGTGCGCAACAGCCAGGTGACGGTGCTCGCCCCGACCGGCACGATCGGTCTCGCAATGGATTGCGACACAACGGGTATCGAACCGGATCTGGCGCTGGTCAAGTCGAAGAAGCTGGTCGGCGGCGGCACGCTGTCGATCGTCAACCGCACGGTGCCGCGCGCCCTGTCGCGACTCGGTTACACCCCGGCGCAGGTCGCGGACGTGGTGACCCACCTGGACACCCGTCGCACCCTGACCGGCGCCCCGCACATCCGCGACGAGCATCGCGCGGTGTTCGCGACATCGATGGGCGACAACGTGATCGAGCCGCGCGGCCATGTGCTGATGATGGCGGCGGTGCAGCCGTTCCTGTCGGGGGCGATCTCGAAGACCGTGAACCTACCCGAGTCCGCGACCGTGCGCGACATCGAGGATCTGTACCTCGACAGTTGGCGACTGGGGCTCAAGGCGGTCGCGGTGTACCGGGACAACTGCAAGCTCGGACAACCGTTGTCGGGCGCACCGACGCAGACGACGTCGGCGCCCCCGATCCCCGGTAGCCCAATCCCCGGGACCACGGTTCCGGATGCGGCGGTGCCGGCCCCGCGACGCGAACGCCTTCCGCGGACCCGCAATTCGCGCACCTTCGAGTTCCGGGTCGCGGACTGCAAGGGCTTCTTCACGATCGGCGAGTACGACGACGGCAGGCCCGGGGAGATGTTCCTGCGCGTATCGAAGCAGGGCTCGACCCTGGCCGGGATCATGGATGCGTTCTCGATGTCGGTCAGTTACGGCCTGCAGTACGGGGTTCCGTTGAGCACGTTCGTGCGGGCGTTCACCAGTACCCGGTTCGAGCCCGCGGGCATCACGGACGATCCCGACCTGCGGCTGGCCACGTCGATCCTCGATTACATCTTCCGGCGGCTCGCGATCGACTACCTGGAACCGGACGTCCGTATGGATCTGGGGATCCAAACCACCTCGGAACGGTCGGACCGGTTGCCCGGCAGCACCGAGACCGCCGAGACGGTCACCGACACCCGCCAGGGCCATGCAGGCACCTCCGGCCGGGAGTCGGACGCCCCGTACTGCATGCAGTGCGGGGTCCGGATGCAGCGCTCCGGTTCGTGCCATGCATGTCCGTCGTGCGGAAACACCAGCGGCTGCAGCTGAATCTGGTGCAACCCCGCACCCGCCGCCATACTTGCGCGATGGATGTGGGGATCGATACGGAGTTGACGGTGCTCGCCGCGGGGCTGATCTTCGTGCTCGCGCTCGGCCTCGGCGTATGGAAGTACCGGCAGATGGTCACATC
>NZ_JADZGH010000159.1:0-14993 GCF_015865005.1 Rhodococcus sp. CX | reverse complement strand
GTACGTCGACATCGCACACCGTTCGGCGTTGCTGTACTCGTTCGCGACGCTGCTCACCGCGGTGTTCGTCGAGTCGAGCGCGTGGCCGACGGCGGTGAACCTGGTCGCCGCCGGAGTGCTGGTGGCGTTCTTCGTGACCGCGATCGGCAGCTACATCGTGCACGGTGCACTGCGCGACACCACCAACCAGTTCGAGCGTCCGGACCGGACCACGACCGTCGCGATGACCGCACTCATCGTCGGCGAGATGGGCGGGTTCTCGGTCCTGCTCGCCGGATTCGTGTGGGGCAGTTTCCTCGGCGGGTGACCCGCCGCGACCGTGCCGGTCAGGCCGGCGGCTGCGTCAACGACAGCACGTTGCCGTGCGGGTCGCGGAACCAGGCGACCCGCATGCCGTCCGGGGCCGTCCAGACGTCGTGGTCGTCCTGATCCATACCTTTGTATCGGACGAGGTCGACGCCCTTGTCCCGCAACGCCTCGACGGAGGCGTTGATGTCGGCGACCTGCCAGCCCAGCACCGTGTAACCGGTGTCGGCCCGGGACTGCACCAGCGTCACCCGCACCGGCGTGCCGCCGCCACCGTCGAGCACGAGGGCGAAGTGGTCGCGGGCGATCTTCCGGAATCCGAGCGTGTCGACATAGAACATTTCCGAGACATCGAGATCGGTGCTCGGCACGAAACCCACGAGTTGGCCGCTGATCGTCATGCAATCCACTGTGCTCCCCCGCCTCCGGCACCGGCAACCGAATCACGACATTCACCCGCCGCCCCCTGCCACTGACTAGCATCTGCGGTTATGAGCACCTCGGAGATCGCCACCGTCCTCGCCTGGCACGACGCCGTGAACGACAACGACGTCGAGACACTGCTGGAACTGTCCAGCGACGACATCGTCCTGCCGACGGACGACGACGACGAGGATCAGGGCCTGGACGAGCTCCGGGAATGGGCGACGACGGCCGGCGTGACGCTCACCCCGGGCCGGATGTACGTGCACGGCGGCATCGTCGTCGTCGAGGAGACCGCGACGTGGGCGTCCGCACCGGACGAAGCAGTCGAGGAGGCACTGGCCTTCCGGGTGGTCGACGACCAGGTGGTCTCGGTCTACCGGCACCCGACGCTCGAGCACGCACTCGAAGCGACCCGACTCGGCGAGGCCGACCTGTACGAAGGGTGACCCCCGGCACATCTAACGATCGCTAAAGGTAACCTCACCGGAGACAGGTCCCAACGTCCCGAGTGAGGTTCGCCGAGTGTCCGCTGAAGCTGTTGAGAAGAAGGGTCCGCTCGCGGGTATCCGCGTCGTCGAGTTCGCCGGTCTCGGCCCGGGTCCGCACGCCGCGACCCTGCTCGCCGATCTCGGCGCCGACGTCGTGTGCGTCCAGCGTCCCGGACTGATCCCGCCCGCCGGTCACCGCGACCAGATCCAGCGCGGCCGTACGGTCGTCGAGGCCAACCTCAAGGATCCCGAGCAGGTCGAGAAGGTGCTCGGGCTCATCGAGCGCGCCGACGTCCTGATCGAGGGATTCCGTCCCGGCGTCACCGAGCGCATGGGTCTCGGCCCCGACGTCGCGCTGGCCCGCAACCCGCGTCTGGTCTACGGCCGCATGACCGGCTGGGGTCAGGAAGGCCCTCTGGCCAACGCCGCCGGTCACGACATCAACTACATCTCGCTCACCGGTGTGCTGCACGCGATCGGTCGCGAGGGTGAGCGTCCGGTGCCGCCGCTGAACATGGTCGGCGACTTCGGTGGCGGTTCGATGTTCCTGATCTTCGGCATCCTCTCCGCGCTCGTCGAGCGGCAGACGTCCGGCAAGGGGCAGGTCGTCGACGCGGCGATGGTCGACGGCGCGCTCGCGCTCTCGCACATGATGTGGGCGTTCCGCGGCCGCGGCGTGTGGTCGGACGAGCGGGGCACGAACCTGCTCGACACCGGCGCACCGTTCTACGACGTGTACGAGACCTCGGACGGCAAGTACATGGCGGTCGGGGCGATCGAGCCGCAGTTCTACGCGTTGCTGCTGCAGGGCCTCGGACTCGATGCGGCGAACCTGCCGCAGCAGCTCGACCGGTCGGCCTGGCCCGAGATGAAGAAGCTGTTCACCGAGACGTTCCTCACCAAGACCCGCGACGAGTGGTCGGAGATCTTCCTGGGCACCGATGCCTGTGTGTCCCCGGTCCTGACCTGGGCCGAGGCACCGAACAACGAGCACATCGCCGCCCGCGGCTCGCTCATCGAACTCGACGGGGTCACGCAGCACGCGCCGGCGCCGCGCTTCTCGCGCACGCCTGCGGGTGCGCCCATTCCGCCGGCCGGTGAGGCCACCGACATCGACACCGTCTGGACCTGAGTCGCTAGACCCGATGTACGGACCCCGCCGTGACCGCTGCCTCGAGGAACGAGGCCGGCACGGCGGGCCATCCCGGGCGTGCCCGGTCGGCACGGATGTCGTCGAGGACGCGCCGCGTCACCTCGATCACGTACGGGCCGCCGTCCGGTAGGAGGCGGGCCAGTCCCGCGCGCGCGGCGACGTCGGCCACCGTCACGAGCAGGTCGGCGGCCTCGTCGTCGCGCCCCGCCGCGGCGAGGCACGCCACCAGGAGCCGTTCGGCGAGCAGGGTTCTCCGGGGCCACGCGCCGTCCCGCCACCTCTGCACCCACTCCGAGGCCCACCGGCAGGCGAGGTCGGTGTGCTCGGCGGTGGGGTCGGACAGCAGGAGCCGGATCGCGGTCGCGTCGTCGATCTGCGCCGTCAGCAGGGCGGTTCCGCTTTCGGGTCGGTCGGACCCGTACCGCGCGACCGGTCGCGGCCGGCGCACCGGCGACAGGTCCAACCGGATGCGTTCGTTCTCGACGGCCGCGGCCAGCCGGTCGAGGTGCATGCTCGCGGCCGCGTCGGCGCCGTCGCGCAACCGTTCGGCCGCGATGTCGCGGTTGCCGCGTACCGCGGCGATGCGCGCGCCGACGACGAACCGGGCGATCTTGAAGTCGACGACGCCGCCTTCGGCACCGAGCGCGTAACCGTCGTCGAGCAGTCGCGCCGCCTCGTCGAGTTCGCCTCTCTCGTACAGGAACTCACCGCGAACCGATCCCGCGAGCAGAGCCGCCGACGAGTGCCGGCCGCCGACGCGCCGCGACAGGGCCAGGGCGTCCCGGAAGTGCTCGGCGGCGGTGTCGACGTCGAGCTGTTCGAATGCGGCGAGACCGAGCAGGGTGTGCCCGTGCATCAGGTTGTACGGTCCGGCGTTGAGTTCGTGATACGGCCGCGCGAGTTCCTGCAGGCGACGTGCTTCGTCGAATTCCCCGCGGTACACGGCGTCGAACGTGGCGGTGTTCAGTCCGGTCGAGACCACCACGGACGGGAGGGTCTCGGCCCGGGCCAGGCAGTGTTCGACGATGTCGGCGCTGCGCCCGCTCCGATCGGCGCGCACGTCGATGAGACCGCGGATCACCTCCACCTCCACGACCATGTCCGCGGCTTCCTCGCCCGTGACGGCACCGGACGCCATTCCGCTCTCGACGAGACCGAGTGCCCGCAGTCCCGGCTGCGGGCGGTGGGTGACGACGTTCGCCCACGCGATCGCCAGTTGCAGTCGGGGCCGACGCGTCACTTCCGCCATGGGCAGCTTCTCGACGAGACCGAGCAGAACCGATCCCCGGCCGTTTTCGAGAAGCCGGCGGCCGTTGCGTTCGACGAGGTCGACGGCGCGCTCGTCGTCACCCGTCGCCAGCGCATGGTCGACGGCCTCGATGAGCATGTCGTGTTTCTCGCACCACTGTGAAGCGCTGCGATGCAATTGCAGCAACTGCTCGGGATGATCCCGTTCGAGACGCTGGCGCAGGAACTCGGCGAACAACGGCTGGAACTGGAACCACCTCCCCTCCTGGTCCACGCGGTGCAGGAACAGGTCGCGTTCCTCGATCTCCTCGAGCATCGCCTGCCCGCGCTCGTGCCCGCTGAGTGCGGACGCGAGGCTTCCGCAGGTGCGTTCGGTGACGGCCGCGGTGAGCAGGAAGTCGACGAGTTCCGGTTCCAGCGAGGCCAGGACGTTCTCGGTGAGGAACTCGCCGATGTCGCGGTGACGGCCGGACAGATGGGTGATGAAGTCGTCCGGGTCGTCGAGCCCGCACAGCGACATCGAGGCCAGCTGCAGCGCCGCCGGCCAGCCGTCCGTCGCCGCGGTCAGCGCCGCCACGCGTTCGTCGTCGAGTGCCAGGCAGCACTGGTCCACGAGGAATTCGCGAGCCTCCTGGACGCTGAAACGCAGTTCGTGGAAATCGATTTCGATGAGGTCCTCACGCACCCGCATCCGGCTCATCGGAAGTCCCGCCCGGGTCCGTCCGACGACCATCACCTGCAGATGGCGGCAGCAGTTGTCCAGCAGGAACCCCATCGCCGCGACGGTCGCCCGGTCGGTGACGCGGTGCCAGTCGTCGAGGATGATCACGACTCGTTCCCCGGCCGCGTGGATCCTGTCGATCAGCGAGGTGAGCACATACCTCTCGGCCTCGTCGCCGTGTTCGGCGAGGGTCTGCGTGAGGTCCCCGACCAGTTCCGGGCGGACCTGACGGAACGCTTCGACGAGGTGCGTGAGGAACCACACGACGTTGTTGTCGTCCCGATCGACGTTCAGCCACGCGACCGGGACGCCGCTGTTGTCGAGCACGTAGCGCCACTGCAACGCCAGCATCGTCTTGCCGAAGCCCGGTGGCGCGTGCACGGCGATCAGGCGCCGACGGCGTTCGCCGCCGAGCAGAGCGAGCAGTCTGCGCCGGGCCACGAGCCGGCGGGTCGGCACCGGCGGGCGGAATCGGGTGGCCGGGGCCGGCGGGGTGGTGACCCGGGAGGCCGCTCCGGTGCGCCGGACGCTGCGTCCACTCGTCCCGGTTGTGCTCCCGGACACCAGCGGCTCGTGCGCATGGTCGGAGGCACCGGCGATCGACAACTCGTCGACGACCAGGCCCTGCTGTGCCTGGATTTCGCGCAGTTGCTCACCGAATTCCGCGGCGGTCGCGGGCCGGTCCCGCGGATCGGCCGACATGGCCTGCTCGATCGCCGCGCAGAGGGCGTCGGGCACACCCTCCTCGCGCAGATCCGGGATGGGTTCGGTGCTCACCCGCACGAACTGGGTGACGATCTTCTCGCCGCTGCGGCGTTCGAATGCGGCGTGCCCGGTGAGCGCGCAGAACAGTGTCGCGGCGAGGCTGTAGACATCCGACGCCGGTGTCGGTGTGTGCCCGGCCAGCACCTCGGGTGCGGTGAACGCCGGCGACCCGGTGATCTCGCCGGTCACCGTCTCGAATCCGCCGCGGATCCGCGCGATCCCGAAGTCGGTGAGCTGCGGTTCCCCGAACTCGGTGAGCATGATGTTCGCGGGCTTGACGTCGCGGTGCAGGATGCCGAGCCGGTGGGCGGTCTCGAGCGCCCCGGCCAGCGCGACCCCCAGGTGCAGGGTCTCCTCCCACCCGACCGGGCCGGTGCGGCGGATCCGGGCGTCCAGCGAATCCCGGCGGTGGTACTGCATCACCAGGTACGGCCGACCGGACACGGTGGTCCCGACCTGCATCACGTTGACGATGTGCGGATGCCCGGACAGGCGGCCCATGGCGCGCTGCTCGCGGAGGAAGCGTTCCAGATTGTCCGGCGCGAGGTGCGAGGTCAGAACCTTGACCGCGACCGTCCGGTCGAGCGCGACCTCGTGACAGCGATACACGATTCCGAAACCGCCACGGCCGATTTCGTACGCGTCCACGAATCCGGCAAGGGCGAGTTCCGATGCGACGTCGGCTCCGACGTCGCGCTGCGTGGACAGCGGATCCGGCCCGGACACGGTCGCCCTCGAATCTCGTTCGCAGTGCCGATGCTCAATTCTTCCCGTTGTCATCGAGGATAACGTCAGCGAACGACATGCGGGCCACGGTCCGCTCCCGAACCCGCGACGATCAGACCACCAGGCGGGGTTCGGTGAGGTCACGGCCGATCGCGAGCGCGCGGTAGGCCTCTGCGACCGCCGCGACCCCACGGCGCAGATCGTCGGACTCCCGCGTGTACGGCAGGCGCACGAACCGCTCGAACGCGCCCTGCACCCCGAATCTCGGGCCGGCGACGAGCAGCGCCCCGTGGTTCGGGGCGATCGCGGCCAATGCCGTCGACACCGGCTCGGGCATGCGCACCCACAACGACATGCCGCCTCGCCCCACCGAGCACTCCCACCCCGGCAGGCGTGCCCCGAGTTCCTCGAGCATCACCGCCCGCTGATCCCGCAGCCGGGCGCGGCGCCCGGCGAGCAGGTCGTCGACGTCGGCGAGCAGGTGCGCCGCGGCCAGTTGCTCCATGACCGGGGTACCGAGGTCCACTGCCGTTCTGGCGCCGGTGAGCCGGGTGATCAGGTCGCGGTCGGCTCGGATCCAGCCGACCCGCAGACCACCCCACAGCGACTTGCCGGTCGAGCCGATGGTCACGACCGACTCGCCGTGGCCGAGAGCCTGCGCGTAGGACGCCACCGACGGGGGTGGGGGCGCGTCGAGCCACAGATCCACCATCGTCTCGTCGACGACCACGGTCATGCGGGTCTCGCGGGCGATGCGGGCGAGTTCGGCGCGACCGTCCTCCCCCAGGCACAGCCCGGTCGGGTTGTGGAAGTCGGGGATCAGATAGGCCATGCGCGCCGCGGTCTGGCGGGCGGCGCTACGCAGTCCGTCGGGGTCCCAGCCGCCGTCGGCGCCGCCTTCCGGCCGTACCGGCACCGGGATCGGGCGGGCGCCGTGCCGCCGGATCGCCTCGAGCGCGTTCGGGTAGGTGGGGTGGTCGACGACGACGCGGTCGCCGGGATCGGTGAGCACCCCGAGCAGCAGTCGCAGCGCGTGCTGGGCCCCCGTCGTGACCATGATCTGGTCGACGGTGGTGGGGAGACCGCTCTCGGCGTAGCGCTGCGCGATGACCTCTCGCAGGCTCGGGATGCCGATCGGTTCGACCCCGTGGCCGGTCAGGTAGGCGGGCATCGCCCGCAGCGCCGCCGCGTAGGCGGTTTCGATCTCCGGTCCCGGCGCCGGCATCGACGCGTCGCTCAGGTCGACCACGTCGCCGACGGGTGCGGCGGTTCGGTCCCGGTTCCCCACCGGACGCGATGCGTCGGCCGGTTTCGCGACGACGCTGCGGGCACCCTGCCGGCTGTGGAGGTATCCCTGCTCTCGCAGGACGGTGTACGCGGAGGTGATGGTGGTCCGGCTCAGCGACAGCACGGCCGCGTGCCGCTCGGCGTCGCGCTGCCCAGCGAACGGGAACTCGCGGCCGTCGTGCACGAGCAGACGGATGCCGTCGGCGAGCGCCCGGTACGCGGGGCGCGCGTCGTCCGTGTCCTGCCAGTTGCCCAGGTCCCGCGCCAGGGAGCCTGCGCCGATCGCGCGAATCATCACCGGTCCAGTATGTCAGTCCAGTCGTCACCAGTGGCCATCTGTCGGAGGTCCAGTTCATACTGGGGCGGTGACCGAACCCGGCACCACCGAGACCCGAGAGCCCCTGCACACGTCGTTCGCGTTGTTCGACACCGCGATCGGCACGTGCGCGATCGTCTGGTCGGCGACCGGCGTCGTCGGGATCCAACTGCCCGAACCCGCACCGGAACCGACCCGCGACGAGGTGCGGCGCCGCTTCCCCACCGCCGTCGAGAATTCCCTGCCGCCGGCGATCGCGCCGATCGTCGAGGCGGTGACGGCACATCTGGCCGGAGCCGCCGACGATCTGCGGTGGGTGCCCGTGGACTATCGCGACGTCTCCGAATTCGACTGCGCTGTCTACGAATACACGCGATCCCTCGATCCGGGTTCGACAGCGACCTACGGCGAGGTGGCCGCGGCACTCGGACGACCCGGCGGGGCCCAGGCCGTCGGCCAGGCACTGGGCCGCAATCCGGTTCCGATCGTCGTGCCGTGCCATCGGGTTCTCGCGGCCGGGGGAGCCATCGGCGGGTTCTCGGCGCCGGGCAGCATCGTCACCAAGCGCGAACTCCTCGCCCTCGAACACACACCGGGATTCGACGACCCGACCCTGTTCTGACGATCCCCCGCCTGCTGCTCAGTGCCGCTTGCGCAGCGCCTCTCCCAGTTGCGCACGGTCGGAGACGCCGAGTTTCGTGCAGGCCCGGTAGATGTGCCCTTCGACGGTGCGCACCGACAGGAACAGCCGATCGGCGATCTCCTGGTTGCTGAGCCCGGTCGCCACCATCGTCGCGATCTCCCGTTCCCGCTTGGTGAGCGGAAGCGGCTGTGCCGCATCGAGAATCGCGGGTGTGGTCACGTGGTCGCACTTCTCGGCGATGGTGTTCGCGGCGGCCGCGGCATCGAGCGCCTCGTTCCGGCGGCCCGCGGCCATCGCCGCCTGCGCCGCCTGGGCGTAGGCGTCGGCGGCATCGATCGGAATCCCGATGGACTCGTATTCGCCTGCGATCTCGACGAGTTTGCGGTGGTCCGCCGCCGCGACCGCCGCGGCCTGCGCGGCGGCGAGGGGCACCAGGCGTCCGTCGCAGATCTCGGCCAGTTCGGCGAGCCGCGGTGCGGTGGTGGTGTCGCCGAATCGCATCGCGATGTACAACGCCATGGCCTCGACACCGTACTGTCCACTGGCAGCGGCTTTTTCGGAGACCGAGCGGGCGGTGGCGAGCGCGCGGGACAGTTCGCCGCGGGCCGCGTAGAGCCAGGCGCGAGCGAGCTCGTGCTGCACCGCGTTGAGCAGCAGCGGGCTGTTGCGACGGTCCGCGATCTCGAGCATCGCCTCGGCATCGCCGGTGCGGCCCAGCAGCGAATACGCCACGACCAGTGGTGCGTATGCGGGGAACACCCACGCGATCGCGTTCGTCGGCGGGCCGACGCTCAGCGCCGCGATCGCCTGCTCGAGGCGGCGCGCCGCATCGGCGACCTTCCCGCGCGCCAGTTCGACGAGGGCGACCACGACACTGGCCTGCCCCCACGCGAGATATTCGAGACTGCTTGCGCTGTCGAGGAACTTGCGGGCCCGGCGTTCCGCGGCCTCCAGCTCGCCCGCGAAGAGCTGGGCATTGACCGACGCCACCGCGGGCATGTACCGGAACAGTCCGTCGACCTTGTCGGCGATGGTGTCGTTGCGCGCCGCGGCCGCGCACGCGTCCGAGCTGCGCCCGGCCACCCCGTATCCCCATAGTTGCGCGTAGGTGGCGAATTCGACGGCCCAGGGCAGCAGATCCGGTTCGGCCATGACCGCTTCCGCCTCGGCGAGTCCTTCCTCGAGCCGGTTCCGTGAGACCGCGCAGGTCGCCGTCAGCGCGCGCACCGCCAGTGCCAGCGCGGGATGCTCCACGCGCTCCCGGAGCATTGCGAGGACCTGCTCGGCCGTCGCGACGTCCCCCTTGCCGAAGAACAGGTTGGCGACGCGGGGCATGCCCCACCGCAACAACTGTGCCGGGTCGAGGTCGTCCGGGTCGAATCCGGCCAGCAGCGTTTCGGCCTCGTCGCACCGGCCGAGCCACAGCAGCGTGCGGGCCAGGAGTTGCGCGGCGTCGAAGCCGCCCCCGGCACGCACCGCGGCACGCGCGAAACGCTCACCGAGACCGAAGTCGGCGAGCCGGATCGAGCTGCGCGCCGCCGAGGTCAGCAATTCGATATCGGGTGCGCGGTCGCTCTCGAGCGCGAGTTCGGTGAGCCGGATGTGCGCGGCCGGGGTGGACAGGTCGGAGGACTGCAGCGCCTCGACGAGCGTGCCGCGCAGGCGGCGTGCCGCGGCCCGGCCGACGCCGGCACGGATCACCTCGCTGAACAACGGATGCGCGTAGCGGACCTCGAGCTGCGGGCCGTCCTCGTGGATGCGGATCAGGCCGCGCTTCTCTGCCTCCTCGATGGCGTCCTCGCTCGCGATGGACGCCAGCGTGTCGAGATCGATGGGTTCGCAGAACGCGAGGAGCTGCAGGCAGCGCAGCACATCCTCGGGCAGCTGCTCGATGCGGCCCTCGAGCAGGGCGGCGAGTTCGGAGGTGATCGCCGCGCGCCCGCGGAGCTGCCAGACACCGCGCTTCTCGCGGAGGGTGCCGGCTTCGAGTGCGCCTTCGACGAGATGCCGCAGGAACAGGGCGTTCCCGCCGGACGCCTCCCACATGCGGTCGGCGCTGAGTTCCTCGAGGGTGCCGCCGAGCACCGATTCGATGTACTGGGTGCTCTGCTCGCGGCTGAACGGCGTCAGCTCGAGGTGCTCGAGATAGCCGTCCTTCCACAACGAGGTCACCGCGTCCGGTACCGATTCGCCGGTGCGGACGGTCGCGACGATGTGGGCGACCCCGTCGATGGCGAGCTGGTGCAGGAAGGTCGCCGAGAGCTGGTCGAGCAGGTGCGCGTCGTCGACGCCGATGACGATGCCCGTACCGTCCGCGAGCAGCGCTTCGCGGGCGGCGGCAAGGAAATTGACGGGATCGCGGGAGGTGGCCGATCCCACCAGGTGCGCGAACACACCGAGCGGAATACTGCGCGCGGATTCGGTGCCGGCCACCCAGCGCACCCCACCCGGCAGAGACGCGGTCGCGAACCGCGCGAGAGTGGTCTTGCCGACACCGGCGGCACCGGTCAGCACCACCCCACACGTACCGGCGTCGGCAGTGAGTGCCCGAAGTATGATGTCGAACTCCCCCTGCCGCTGAATCAGCGGCCAAGTCTGACTCATGGCCAGGAGTCTAGTCCCGGCAGGGGGCGCCTACAGCAACTCCGCGAACACCACGAAACCGACTGTTTACCGACGTCAGGCCAGCACGTCGTGGCGCACGATGGTTTCGTCGCGGCCCGGTCCGACACCGATGCACGAGATGCGTGCACCGGACAGCTCTTCGAGCCGCAGCACGTAGTTCTGCGCGTTCTTCGGCAGCTCCTCGAAGGTGCGGCACTGCGAGATGTCCTCCCACCAGCCCGGCATCTCCTCGTAGATCGGCTTGGCGTGGTGGATGTCGGTCTGCGTCATCGGCATGTCGTCGACGCGCACGCCGTCCACCTCGTAGGCGACGCAGATCGGGATGGTGTCCAGGCTCGACAGCACGTCGAGCTTGGTGAGGAAGTAGTCGGTGATGCCGTTGACGCGCGTCGCGTAGCGGGCGATGACCGCGTCGAACCAGCCGGTGCGGCGGGCACGGCCGGTGGTGACACCGACCTCGCCGCCCTGCTTGGCCAGGTACGCGCCGTGGTCGTCGAACAGCTCGGTCGGGAACGGGCCCGAGCCGACGCGGGTCGTGTAGGCCTTGAGGATGCCGAGCACCGTGGTGATCTTGGTGGGGCCGATGCCCGAACCGACCGCCGCGCCACCGGAGGTGGGGTTCGAGGAGGTCACGTACGGGTAGGTGCCGTGGTCGACGTCGAGCAACGTGCCCTGCGAACCCTCGAGCAGGATCGTCTCGCCGCGTTCGAGCGCCCGGTTGAGCTCGAGCCGGGTGTCGGTGATGCGGTGCTTGAACCCTTCGGCCTGGCCGAGCACCTCGTCGACGACCTGCTGCGGGTCGAGAGCCTTGCGGTTGTAGATCTTCGCCAGCACCTGGTTCTTGAACTCGAGGGCCGCCTCGACCTTCTGGGTGAAGATCTTCTCGTCCAGGACGTCGGCGACGCGCACGCCGACGCGGGCGATCTTGTCCTGGTAGCAGGGGCCGATACCGCGACCGGTGGTGCCGATCTTCTTGGCGCCGAGGAACCGTTCGGTGACCTTGTCGATGGCCACGTGGTACGGCATGATCAGGTGCGCGTCGGCGGACAGCAGCAGGCGGGAGGTGTCCACGCCGCGCTCTTCCAGACCGGCGAGCTCGGTGAGCAGCACGCCCGGATCGACGACGACTCCGTTGCCGATCACGTTGGTGACGCCCGGGGTGAGGATGCCCGAGGGGATCAGATGGAGCGCGAACTTGTCACCGTTCGGCAGGACGACGGTGTGGCCGGCGTTGTTGCCGCCCTGGTACCGCACCACCCACTGCAGGCGTCCGCCCAGTAGATCGGTAGCTTTGCCCTTGCCCTCGTCGCCCCACTGGGCGCCGATCAGGACGATTGCCGGCATCTCGCGGTCTCCTAAGCAGGTGTCGATGTGCGGGCGGTCTCTCGCCTGCAGGTCCTGCCGCCACGGGCAGTAGCCGGGACGTCAGTCTAATGGACGGCCGGTTCCCCTTCGTGCCCGGCGTCACCGAAACGCCGCGCACACCCCGCTGGAAGCTTCACTACAGTGGAGTCGACGCCCGGCCACCTGCCCGACCCCGATCAGTTGCGAGGAGCCCTGTTGACACCGGTAGTGCTCAAATGCGGTGAAACACCCGTACCGTTGGCGCTCACGCCGGTGACCGCAGTATCCGCACCCGCTCTGCCGGAGAAGGACGACTTCGAGGACGTGTTCGCCCACCTCGAGGCGGTCGAGGATCCCCGCCTGATCGTGGTGGGCAGCGATGCCGCGTTCGCAGCTACCCTCACCCGGCTCATGCGCACCGACCGCCTCGGTGTGGAGCTGGCGTACGTGCCCGAGAAGCGCACCCCGGCGACCGAGGCCTACGGGTTGCGCACGGGTTCGAAGGCGGCCGCGGTGGCGCTGCAGGGCACGGCCAAGTCGGTCCCGCTGATCCGTGACGACGCGGGGATCGCCCTGGTGGGTCGCGCACTCGTCGAGGGGGAAGGCCCCGATCTCGTCGGGGAGGCCTACGTCGACGACACACGCCTGTTCTCCGGCGAGGTTCCCGGCCTGCGCATCGAGCCGACCGTGACCATGCCCGGGCTGCGGGCGGCCGTCGACCGGCCGCGCTGGTTCGGCGGGTACCGGTGGCTCGAGGGTCGTGCGGTGCAACTCGGCTCTCCCGGCGCCCTGCTGACACGTGACGGGGTCGCGAACCCCCGCGCGGTGAAGCGCTCCACGTTCTACCGGCACGATCAGAACTGGCTGCTGGTGCGCTGACGACGCGCCCTGCCGCAGGCTCGATCCCCTCCCTGCGCAGTAGTCGAAACTTGTTGCCGTAGCAGACCCACCGGACGGCCCGGCGGCACGCGGACACCCCCGTCCCCACCTGGCTTGCAAATTGCATAGCCAGACTCTAACGTTTCTGACTATGGAACAACATAGCCAGGCGGTTCGGCCGGCTACCCGGTTCGCTCCCCTCCTCGTCGCGCTCGCCGGCGCACCGTTCATCGCATCCCTCGACCTGTTCGTCGTCAACATCGCCTTCGGTGAGCTCGCGTCCTCGTTCCCGGATTCGTCGCTCGGCGCCCTCAGCTGGGTCCTCAGCGGGTACGCCGTCGTCTATGCCGCTCTGCTCGTACCCCTCGGCCGCTGGGCCGACCGCATCGGCCGCAAGCGCGGTTTCCTGACCGGGCTGGCGTTGTTCACCGTCGCCAGCGCAGCGTGCGCCCTGAGCCCGACCCTCGAGTTCCTCGTCGCGGCCCGGCTGCTGCAGGCGGTCGGCGCCGCCGCCCTCACCCCCGCGAGCCTCGGTCTGCTCGTCGCCACACTGCCCGCGGATCGGCGCGCCGCCGGCGTCCGCGTCTGGGCCGCGACCGGTGCCGCGGCCGCGGCTCTCGGCCCGGTGGTGGGCGGGCTTCTCGTCGAACTCTCATGGCGCTGGGTGTTTCTCGTCAATGTCCCGATCGGCGTCGCGCTACTGATGTGGTCGTTGCGGACCGTTCCGGAATCGAGGGACGTCGAGGGTATCCGTGACGGAGATCTGCCCGGCGCAGCGCTGCTCGCTGCCGGGGTCGGCGCGGCGGCCTTCGTGCTCGTCGAGGGTCCGGAACGGGGCTGGACCGAGTCGTGGGTCACCACCGCCGGGGCCGTCGCGGTCGTTGCCCTCGGGTTGTTCGTCCGGCGCATCCGAAGCCACCGTGCACCGCTGGTCGATCCCGCGCTGCTGCGGGTGCCCGGGTTCGCATGGTCGAATGTCGCGGCGGTTTCGTTCAGTGCGACGTTCGCGGGCGGACTGCTCGCCACGGTTCTGTGGCTCCAGCAGGTGTGGAGCTACTCGGCGCTGCACACCGGACTCGCGATCGCCCCGGGACCGTTGCTCGTCCCGGTCTTCGCCGCGGCAGGTCAGGTTCTCGCCCGGCGTCTCTCCCCCGGGACCATCGCCGCGGCGGGCAGCGCACTGTGGGGCGCCGGCGCGCTGCTGATCTTGGCGACCGCCACCGTCGAACCCAACTATGCGACCGGGTTGCTGCCCGGCTGGTTGCTCGCCGGCGCCGGGGTGGGCCTGGCGCTGCCCACCATCCTGGCCGCGGCGACCGCGGTTCTGCCGCCGGCACAGGCCGCGACGGGCAGCGCCGTGGTCAATGCGGCCCGCCAGATCGGCACCGTGCTCGGTGTCGCGGCGACCGTCACGGCGTTGTCGGCCGGCGGCATCGCCGGATTCCACCGGGCCTGGTGGGTCGTCGCCGCGATTGCCGTGCTCACCGCGGTCGCCGCTCTGCGAATCACTTCTCCCGCTGCCGTGTCCGCACCCATCGATCAGGAGCCCGTGCGATGACGAGTTCTCCGCTGACCGTCGATCTTCCGTCCTCGTTCGACGCCACGTGGCGCGGGTTCGGGGGCCTGCACGGCGGCCTGGTCGCCGGGATACTGCTCCACGCGAGCGCCGCCGAACTCGACGCCGTACCGGCCGCGATCACCGCCCATTTCTATGCGCCGGTGCCGCCCGGACGGGTCGAGGTGCACGTCGAGTCGCTGCGATCCGGGCGCACGGCGGGCGCCCGCGCCTCGCTCGGGAACGGTGAGGTGACCGGGCTGGTGCGGCTCGTGCGGGATCTCGAACCCACCCGGTGGTCGTCCCCGTCGGTGGTGCCCGAGGTGGATCCGTGGACCCGGCCGGTGCTGGAGATCCCGGTCGACTTCGTGCCGTTCTCGCAGTATCTCGACATCCGCCCGATCAATGCGGCCCGCCCGTTCGGGGGCGGCACGGATCCCACCTTCGAGGTGTGGATCCGGCTGCGACCGGATGTGCTGTTACCGCCGGCGGTTCGCGCCGCGGTGCTGCT
>NZ_JADZGH010000158.1:16257-20922 GCF_015865005.1 Rhodococcus sp. CX | reverse complement strand
ACCTTCACCGAGAACGAACGGCTGTTCCTGCGGCGTCACGGTTTCGTCGAAGATCGGGCTGTAGGAGAACGTCCAGTACGACTCCTCGACGAAACCGTGACGCCGCAGGAACAGCCGTTCGTTCTCGGTGAAGGTGGCCCGGCCGGCCCACGCTTCCTCGGCGAGGGAGCCGACCGCGTCCCAGATCTCCCGCCAGCAGTCCGCGCCCCGCTGCCCGACCGCAGCGGGGTACTTGTCGCCGAGGATGGGAACGAACGCGTCGTTGAAGATCTGGATCAGTTCCGGCCCCCACCACACCAGCATCGGCACTTCCGACGGCAGCACGGTGTTCACCGCCATCCGCAGTTCCATGGGCCAGGTCTCCACCGGCCCGAGTGCGGTCGCCGACCAATCGGTGTTCCGGTGCCGCTCGCGGGCGTCGCCCGGGCCGGCGAACAGCCGTTCGGCCGTCCAGCCGGACGATGGGAGCTCCGCTTCCAACGTTGAACTCCTCCGCTTGTCCTACCTGCGGGAGCCTTCGCATTTTCCCATCGAGGCCGCGATCGGACCACCGGAACGCAGAAGTGTGCTGACCCCGCAGAGTGAGTCGAGCGGCTCAAGCGTCACCCATCCCTGAAGGCCAGGAGGTCGAAGTTCCCCGCCAGCCCTCGTGATCGTCCCTGCTCCGGGCGAGCCCTACCCCCACCCCGGTCCCAAATGGGGCGAGCCTTTCACCGGTCGCCTCGTGATCAAAGTTTGTGTTCCTAAACTTTGATAGTTGGGCGGGAGCATCAGGGGCGAACGGACGGAGCGCTCACGGAGCTCGCTGGAGTGGACCCGGGGCACACCGGGACGCACTGGAAGTGCCCGTCGCCGGACACCGAAACCTGCAGTTGTTACCGGTCATCGAGGAGCAAATCGGTGCCGACGAGAACGGCCTCGGTTCCCACAAACTAGTGGGAGGGGATTACCCGATCTGCGCGGGTTCCTCGATCAGTTCTTCGGGTGCGAACTGGCTGGAGTCCTCCTCGGCGTGTCCTTCATCGATGTCGCGTTGGACGGGCTTACCGATCGCGTCCTCGACGAGTCGACACAGCTGTTCCCGACGCTGCCGGAAAAAGCCGTCGAAGTCATTGGCGCGCAGTTGCTGCGGCGGGATCAGGTGGGTGCTAAGCAACTGATTCAGGCGGTCGGAATCGATCTGAGCGTGCTTTTCGATCACGTCCAAATATGCAGAGGGGGCGGCCCCACCGATGGTTCGGTTGGTACGGGCACTGATCGTGGTCTTGTTGACGATGCTTTCGCGACGTTCGTCGTCGATACCCTGGTCGTTGCACCATTTCTGCGGGAAAACGTGGTGGATGTCCACGGCGAGGTTGACGTACTGGACCTTGTCCAGCGCCTTGTCCTCCATCCAGTCCCGGGCGCCCTGGGCCAGGATCAATGCGGCGATGCCCTTATAGGCCGCGGCGTTGCGGGTCCGCAGAGAGTGCAGCCGTGACTCCGTGAACGAGGCATCCTGGATCGTGCGTGGCATCGCCGACGTCGTCGTTCCAACAGCCCACCCCGGGGTGGATTCGATATCCCGGGCAAACCGGGTCTCGATCGCCGAGCCGTAGAGTTCGCCGAGTACACCACACCAGTACCACCGTGCCAGTCTCTCGCTGACGGCGATCAGGTCGGCGTCCGAGCCGAGCAGGACCCTTATGGCCGCTAGGGGCACCAGTTGTTTCGGATAGGGGATGTCGCGTGGTGCGAAGATGTGACGGTCGGCGAGGAAGGTGGCCGTCCAGATGAAGGCTTCGCGTAGCGGATCGCGCCATTCCAGGTAGTCGCTCAGGGTGAGCTTCAAGACGTCCTCACGCTTGGCGGAGACCGCAGGAGGCCGATCCGAGGTGTCGGCCTGGTTGCGTTTAAGGGTGGTCAGCATGGTGACTGCTTGGAGGAAGTCGGTGTTCTCCACTGCCGCGAGAGTGGGATGGGCGACCCATTTGAGCTGCGTTTCTTTCCAGTCGTCGTTGAGGCGAAAGTCCTCTCCTGTTCGATGGTAGTAATCGGCGTCGCCGGCAAACATCGCGGTGAGCAGCTCGAACACATTGAGTGGAAGTCCGCCGATGTTCACCTTCTCGAACACCGTCGCGACGGCGGCCTTGTCGGTGTCCTCGTCGAGGACTATGGCGGGAATGTCGTAGGTGGCGGCGGGCTTGATGAACTGTTCGTGGAATCGTTTACCGAGCCCGCTGTCGGGGAGATCCCACATCCAACTCATGTAGTCGTCGTACAGCAGTCGCAGCGGAAAGAAGCCGTGGCCGCGTTCTTTGTCCTCGTCAGACAAGTCGAGCAGGATGTCCTTGGCGAAGTTCGTGCGGACGATTCCATCGCCGGGGATCGAGATCACGGCATCGTCCACTCGGTTCGGATCGCTCAGAGCGGTCTCCATGTGGACCAGGTACCGCCGAACCAGCAACTTCCCGCGGCTGTCCTTCGTCGTGACGATGCCATCCCCACTCAATGCCTGGGTCAGCGACGTGAGACGCTGCTGACCGTCCAGCAGCAGGAATTTGCCGCAGTGTCGGGTGAGAAGTGTGTCCCTTCGATCGGGCGCGGCTTGAAGCGAACCTGAGAGTTGCCGGTCTTGAGAAGCATCACCACCCCGAGGGGATGCCGTCGCAGCACAGTCACCAGCAGTTGGCGTATTCGCTCATCCTCCCACTTGTAACCGCGTTGGAAATCGGGAAGCTGGACCTCACCCGACCTGGTCCATTCCAGGTACTTGCTCAACTCGTACATCGGGGTCAGGAAACCCATCCGTTATCCCTTTCGTTTCCCTTTCGGTCCGATCCCGTCGCCGGGTCGTATCGACACACTTCCTATGTGGGGCAGATGTTCCATGCCTGACACGACTGACCACGGTCGCTCGAGCGCATTGGGTCAACTCTGCGCCCCGGCATGCCGAGCGTGTCGAGGGTGGGCGCGTCCGCCCCTGGATAGGTGATGGTCCTAACGCTGGTTGATCCAGCCGATTCGATCGGAGGAAAAATCGAACGACGGATCGTAGAGGACGACGTACTGTCCGGGGGGTGAACCGGCGCGGTTGTCGAAACAAACCTCTCCCGTGGCGGTCCCACCCGGCGCGACAGCGCCGTAACCAAGAAGATTCGGACGCCCGGTGATCCAGGTATCGCGAATGGCGCCGGCCGGATCCTGCAACTTCCAGTCGAACTCAGCGAAGTCGGCGGAGTCGTCACCGCCATTGTTAATGCTGACCGTCGTGCACAGAACCGCGCTGTAGGGATCATTCACCTCGGACAGCGGTGTGGTCGTGATGGTGATCGCGTCGAGGGTGACGGCGTCGCCTGCATTGGCGGCCGTGTCCCCGTCCTGCTTCCCTTGGAAGGTAAGCCCACGCTCGTTTGACTGAGCACTGCCGCCGTCGTCGCCGGGCGTGACGGTAGCTTCGTCATCCCCGGTGCTGCTTGCGATGAGTGCGACACACCCGCCGAAGAAGAGAACGACAACACCCAGCACTATCCAGGGCCAAATTTTGCGCTTCTTAGGTGGAGGCTGTTGGTAGTGGCCCGGCGGATACGACCCCGGGGGGTATCCCCCTCCCGGGGGTAGCTACCACCGGGCGGCCCGTACTCCGGGTTTCCGCGACGTTCGGGGTCTGGGGAAGACGGCTGATCCGACATTTGGATCCTTCGGTAAGGGACATTTGCCGTCACTTAGTGACTCGGATCACATATCGCACGGGCGCGCGGCGCTGTTACCGGTCTCAACCGCGCAGACTTCGCATTCGAAGTGCCCATCGCCTGGACACTGACCAAGTTCGCCAGAGCCTGGACAGGATTCGAGGGCAGGTCGCGGCCGATGCCGATTTAGCCGTATGACCGGCCGGGTGCGTATTCCCAAAACCTCTCTGAGCTGCTTCAACGCACTGCGAGGACCCATTCGTGCATCCGGAGCGGAGGAGGCACTTGAGAGCCTTCCGCTGAGACTCGTAAAGCGCCGGAAGCGTGAAGGAACGAGGATAGACCAGGTCCGCGAGGCCCGGTGAACAAGCTGGACCTGCGCGATGGTGAGCCCTCGACAAGCAATGTCGGTGTCACCTTCCTGGGGATTGCCGTCATCGTTGCGGGAGGTCGCTGCAGGGAGGGTGTCCAAGATGCGTCGTTAGCGTCAGCACACCCCGACTTGCGCCGAAATACACCATTTATCCGGAAAACACGGTGCGCTACAGTCCGTGCCAGCGGTGAGCAGGAACCCTGCCTTCCAACTCTCGATGCGGGGATCCGACGCCCCCATGCTCCGCGGCACATTGATCCTGCCGACGACGATTGCCTCGGCTGAGCACGGCCCCGACTCGCGGAACAATCTCCGCAACCAACCGGTATTCGAATCTCGCGCACGAACGCGTGTTCGAGTTGACCGCCCCCACCTCGCGTGGGACCATCCCAAGATCATCTGAAAACAGTTCGACCCCGGCCGGTGCGGGAACACCGATCCGGGGTCTGGGCACACGACAGAAGGACGCTGTCATGCACCGTAGGCTGGATTCTATCCACGCGCCCGATCGAGGCGCGCATCGGCGAGCGACTCCACTCGATCCCCTGTCGACGTCCTGACATTTCCGCCCTTCGACCGCGCCGGTCGAGGGGCTACAGGCGTTTCTTCTCCACGGTGTGT
>NZ_JADZGH010000158.1:15823-16079 GCF_015865005.1 Rhodococcus sp. CX | reverse complement strand
GCAGCGTTGGGGAAGGGGCCGAGCAGACTCAGCGACCCGTAGGGTCTCCGGTCGGTTCAAAGCAGCCGCCCGCAGGGCGTCCGCGTCGATTCGTGTTTGCCCGTGCAGGAATCCCACGGAGCCTCACGCGAGCGCGACCACCAGCAGAACGAACGCGCCGACGAGAACGCCGACCCGCGCGTAGTGGTAGCGATCCCACTGCCCGACCTGGTCCTGCCAGTCGTCCGGCGCTCCCCCACCCGCCCAGGCGGCGACA
>NZ_JADZGH010000158.1:1985-15813 GCF_015865005.1 Rhodococcus sp. CX | reverse complement strand
CGTCACCACCCGACGTGGGGCCAGGAGTGCTGGCCGAGACGGTCTATCGGGGTATGGCGACCGGGCAGCGTTGGGGAAGGGGCCGAGCAGACTCAGCGACCCGTAGGGTCTCCGATCGGTTCAAAGCAGCCGCCCGCAGGGCGTCCGTTTCCTACGCGTTGCCCGTCCACAGAACTGTCAGCCTGCATCAACAGCTATGAGGCTCATCCTCTTTCACAACCGACAGGACCGCATCCCCTTCGCCGATGACGACACCGGCCTTCGGAGCCTGCTCGACAACCACCCAGTTCCGATCCAACACCTGAGCGCGGCCCGCGCCCGTCGCATCGACGCTCTTCGAATAGAAGACGCCAGCGGTCTGGATCGTGTCCTGCGCCTCTTGAAGATTCATGCATACAACATCCGGCATGATCGCCGTCGCCGATGGGCTGGGTGTGTGTGCCGTGGCCGCCGCGGCTGCCGTCACGGGCGCAGCGCCCGAAGTGTTGGGCGGTGCGGTGGGCGTGGTCATGGCATCGTCGTCCGACGGGGATTCGAGCCCGTCGGAGATGTCGGAGATGATCCCGAAGATCACGAACGCGGCGGCGACGAGCGCCGCAATGACGACGCCTCGGCGGACCTTCGGCGACTGCGGTGCCGGGGGTGGCGGCGCGAAGGCCGCCGGATCCCCGGCCAGGTATGCGAGGTGCCCGGCCTCCGCGCGGGCAGCCAGGCCCGCATACTCGGCCTGCTTCCGCGCCCGGTAGTCCCGAATGGGTTTGCCGACAGCGAGGTACGCAAGGATTGCGGTGAACACGAGCTGGGTGAAAGAGGCCGAGAACTTGCCGTGGATCAGCTCCACGAATGCCAACCACAACGTGATGCCCGCGAACATCCCCGCGAGCACCCTCAGGTAGGGCTTCACGTGCACTCCTTCACCGATCCGGGGGCACGTGTCGTGCCGTGACCTCGCTGCTCAGATCGAGCGTAGCGATCCTGCCGTTACCGGCACCCGTCCGACGTCACGCGTCGACGATGGCGCGTAGCTTCTCGAGCTGCTCGACGCGTCCTGCCGGGTCGGGGCTGAGGAACTTCACGTTCAAGGTCGTCGCACCCGCCTCCGCGAACGCTGCGACCCGCTCGCGCACGTAACCCTCGGGGCCGATCAGCGAGATCGCCCGCACCAACTCGTCCGGCACCGCCGCGGCGGCTTCGTCCTTCTTTCCGTCCAGATACAGATCCTGGATGATCTTGGCGTCGGCCTCGTACCCGTATCGGCAGGCGAGGTCGTTGTAGAAGTTCTTGCCGCGGGCACCCATACCCCCGATGTACAGCGCGAGGTGGGGTTTGACCAGGTCGAGCAGGTGATCGACGTCGTCGCCGATTGCGAGGGCGGGGCCGGCGTAGACCTCCAGGTCGCCGAGCGACGGATCGCGCTTGGCCTTGCCCTTCGCGAGCGCCTCACCCCACACGTCGTTCGCGCGTTCCGGGTTGTAGAAGATCGGCTGCCAGCCCTCGGCGATCTCCGCGGTGAGGGCCACGTTCTTCGGTCCCAGTGCGGCGATGACGATCGGGATGCGCTCGCGCACCGGATGATTGATGATCTTCAGTGGCTTGCCGAGTCCCGTGCCCTTCTCCGGGGGCAGCGGAATCTGGTAGTACTTGCCGTCGTAGCGCACCGGTTCCCGGCGCCACACCTGCCGGCAGATGTCGACGAGCTCGCGAGTGCGTCCGAGCGGCGCCGTGTAGGGCACGCCGTGGAATCCTTCGATCACCTGCGGTCCCGACGCACCGATGCCGAGCACGAATCGCCCGTCCGACACGTAGTCGAGGCCCGCGGCGGTCATCGCCATCAGCGACGGGGTCCGCGTGTAGATCTGGAAGATCCCGGAGGCGAGCTGCACCCGCGACGTCTTTGCGGCGAGATACCCGAGCTGGCTGACGGCATCGAAGGAATAGGCCTCGGCCATGAAGACGATGTCCAGACCTGCGCGTTCCAGATCGGCGACCTCGGCGACGGTCTCGGCGAATCCGCCGCTGTAGGTGATCATGGTTCCGATGCGCATCGAGGCACTCCCGTCGAATTGTGCGGTGCTGCTGACGGATCCGAGGTCGATTCCCCGAGAAGACAGCGGTATGTGCAGTTCAACACCCAGCGGGACGCGGCGCAAAGACGCATCGCCGATCGAACTCATTGCCGCCGCCTATGGTCCGCTCCCCGACAATCCGACCAGTGTTCGAGGAAGCAGAGAGGACGAGAGCGGGAATCGCGACCGTGCGGCTTGTTCCCACTTCCAATCTATACACGAATGGCGAGCCTCATGAGGCCCCGATTTTCGGCTCATAATCGCCCGCAGAATGCTGGACCAGCAGGGAAGGGCGGCAGCATGCACTACGTATTGGGCTTCGAGGAAATCGACCGGACGCAGATCGCGCTGGTCGGCGGCAAGGGCGCGAACCTCGGAGAGTTGTCGCGCATCGACGGCGTCCTCGTCCCCGACGGCTTCTGCGTGACAACCGACGCCTATCGCCGAGTCACGACAGAAACGCCGGCGCTCGACGCCCTGTTCGAGCAGCTCACACACCTCACTCCGGACGATCGGGAGCAGATCGGCGCGGTGAGCGCGCAGGTTCGTCGCACGATCGAGGACTGGGTCGTCCCGGAGGAGGTGACAGCGGCGATCAGGCAAGCACTGTCGCGCTTGGGTGACGACACGGCCTGTGCCGTGCGGTCCAGCGCGACCGCGGAGGATCTACCGTCGGCGTCGTTCGCAGGCCAGCAGGACACGTACCTGAACGTCGTGGGCCCGGACGAAGTCCTCCGGCATGTCGTCAGGTGTTGGGCGTCGCTGTTCACCGAGCGTGCCGTCACCTACCGGCTGCGAAACGGGATCGATCATCGCAAGGTGCACATGGCCGTGGTCGTGCAGCGGATGGTGTTCCCGGAGGCGTCCGGCATCATGTTCACGGCCGATCCCGTCACCTCCGACCGGACGGTTACCTCCATCGACGCCGGATTCGGTCTCGGAGAGGCGCTGGTGTCCGGCCAGGTCAACCCGGATGTCTACACAGTGCGCGACGGTGCCGTGGTCGGCAGGACGATCGCCACGAAGCTGCGCGCTCTGTACGCCACACCGCACGGTGGGACGCAGATGCAGGAGGTTCCTCCGGAGCGGCAGAACCAACCGGTGCTGACGGACGCGCAGATCCTCCGGCTCGCCGATTTGGGCGGTCGGATCGAAGCGCACTTCGGCTGTCCGCAGGACATCGAATGGTGCCTGGTCGACGACCGTTTCGACATCGTTCAGAGCCGGCCGATCACCACGCTGTTCCCGATCCCGGAATCCGACGACGACGAGAATCGCGTGTACGTCTCGGTCGGACATCAGCAGATGATGACCGACGCCATGAAGCCACTCGGACTTTCCTTCTGGCAGATGACAAGTCGGGCGCCAATGCGTGACGCCGGGGGCCGGCTGTTCGTCGACGTCACCGAGCGGCTTGCGTCGGCGACGGCCGGGCCCGCGATCGTTGCCGCGCTCGGAAAGTCCGATCCGCTCATCGGCGATGCGCTGCAGACGATTCTGGACCGCGGCTTCGTCCCGCAAGGTCCGGACGACGGTTCCATCCCTGCAGCGGTGGGCGCCCCTGACCCGATCGCGCCGGATCCGGCGATCGTCACCGAACTCATCGCGCAGAGCGAGGCTTCCCTCGAGGTCTTGAAGCGTGACATCGCAACCAAGACCGGGACGGAGCTGATCGACTTCATTCGGGACGATATCGAGGAACTCAGGCGGGTCCTGTTCGATCCGCGCGGTCTCCAAGCGATCATGGCCGGGATGGGTGCTGCCGACTGGCTGAACGACCGGCTCGACGAGCGGCTGGGCGAACGGAATGCAGCCGACACGCTCACCCAATCGGTTCCGCACAATGTGACCTCGGAAATGGGGCTGGCGCTGCTGGACGTGGCCGACGCCATCCGCCCGCATCCGCAGGTGGTGGCCTTCCTGCAGCAGGTCGAGGACTCGGGTTTCGACGACGACGCCTTCCTCGACGAGCTCGAAAAGTTCGACGGGGGCGGCGAAGCCCGCGCCGCCGTCGAGGACTACCTCGACAAGTACGGCATGCGATGCGTCGGCGAAATCGACATCACCCGGCCCCGCTGGAGCGAAGCTCCGACGACCCTCGTCCCGCCGATCCTGGGAAATATCAAGGGTTTCGGTCCAGGTGCCGCCAATCAGCGCTTCGAGCAGGGTCGACGCAACTCCGACGAGAAGGAACGCGAGGTTCTGGAACGCTTGCGCGCCTTACCCGATGGGGACACCAAGGCCGAAGAGACGAAGCGGATGATCGACCGTGTCCGGGACTTCGCGGGGTACCGGGAGTATCCGAAGTACGGGATGGTGTGCCGCTACTTCGTGTACAAGCAGGCGTTGCTGCGCGAGGCCGACCGCCTCGTCCGGAACGGTGTAGTCAGCGATCGGGAGGACATCTTCTTCCTGAGGTTCGACGAACTCGCCGATCTCGTTGCGACACAGCGTGAGCGCAACGACCTGATCGACGAGCGACGGGACGAGTTCCGCACGTATAAGGCGCTGACGGCGCCCCGGGTGCTTACCTCGGACGGTGAAGCCCTCACCGGGGCCTACCGTCGCGAGGATCTTCCGGAAGGTGCGCTCGCCGGCATGGCGGTGTCGAGCGGGACCGTCGAGGGCCGTGCCCGCGTCGTCCTGGACATCGCGCACGCCGATCTCGCGGCCGACGACATCCTGGTCACCGCCTACACCGATCCGAGTTGGACACCCCTGTTCGTCGCCATCAAGGGCCTGGTGACAGAGGTCGGCGGTCTGATGACACACGGTGCGGTGATCGCGCGAGAGTACGGGCTGCCGGCGATCGTGGGCGTCGAGAATGCAACACGGCTCATTCGGGACAGGCAACGGATACGGGTGAACGGGACGGACGGGTACGTCGAGATCCTCAGTGATGATCCACCGCATTCCCCCGAGTGATTGGCCGTACCGACGGTGTGGGTTCGCCCCGGAATCCAGCGGCGTACCCACACTCATCGTCTCTCAGTACTCAGGCCAGAGGCTGAGGAGCGCGTCCACTGCAGACTTGCGGAAGTAGTTGCGCTCGAACTCAGGCTTCTCTCCCAGCGCCTCGAACACCCCGATGACGTCTGCCCACGACACGTCACGCGATGACTCCGTGAGGTGCAAGTAGCAGTATCTGTCCCCGTTGTCATCGTCGTACAGGTAGACGACGGGCCCCGGCGGCACTACCTGGCTCCCCTTTGTCACCTTCCCCTTCGCACTCGCATCTACGGCGATCACGCAAGCCCCCACGGAGAGCGGTAAGCGGTACTCGGGTTCCTCGATCTCGCGGAACACGAACAGAACTGAATCCGAATCCGGATCGTCACAGCCCAACTCGGCCGAAAGGCGCTCTCGGAGGTGCAAGACTTCGGCCGGAGGATCCAACTCTTCCGCCATCCGAACGAGCAGAAGCTGCGTCGGGCGCGGTCTCGACGCAGCACCCGTCTCGTCAGGGATCGTCTCGCCCGCGCTCGACGACGACTCGTCGAGAGTCTCGGTCGGCTCGGATTCCATGTGGTCCGGTGACCGATCCACACCGCATTGCTCGATGAGCGCACGTACGTGATCGAGCGTGAGTGGTTCCGCGCGTGTTTTCCACGCGAGCAATTTGCTTCGGGCTTCGTCGACGCAGTCGCGACTGTCGGTCAGCACGACGCTCTCGGTGAGCGTCGTCGCCGAGGATCCCGAGAGGTTCGCGGACCCGACAAGCAAGAAGGGCGGGTGCGATTCGCCGGTAGACTCGGCAAGGATCATCTTGGCGTGCACGCCCTCCAGCGAATACACACGTACGCCCGCCTCGATCCACCTTGCAAGTACAAGGGGGTCGGTCGATCCGGCTCGCACCGCTGACGCGCTCGCATCGACGATGATCGAAGAGCCCCGCTAGAGCTTGGTCAGATCACCACCATGCGAGCCGACGTACGCGACCGCCGCCAAAATGGCGCACGAGCGTGGCTCGAGGAGTGGGGCGAGTTCGTCCCACACCCGTTGCCCTGCAATCAATCTGACACTTCGATCTTCGAGCCCGAGACTCGCCAAATCCGTCATTGCTGTAGTGCTTCCTCGACCCGCATCTCCGCGTCGTGTGCCAGCGGGGCCGGTTTGTAGAACATAGCGTTGTCGGCCCCTTTCCCTGGTGTCGGCGACCCTTGCCGAACTCGCAGCAAAATCTACTGGAGAGAATCGAGACGATCGCGCATAGGGCAGATGTGCCCTGTTGTCGGTACCCGGTGACGGAACCATCATTCGGTCCATTCGAGTGAAGATTCCCGTCACCGACAGCGAGGTTCAGGCTTCCGGCAGCCCCGCGACCAACTCCGCCACGTGCTGGTTCAGGTTGGCCGACCACATCTCCGGGTGAGGATGGATCCACCGAGCGCCCGCGATGATCTGTTCGAAGACCAACTTGGCGACCTCCGCGGGTGTGAGTCCGCCACCGGCCAGGTATGCAGCCATCTGCTGCCGATAACCTTCGGCCCCTTCCGTTCCGGCGGTGCCTGCGTCGTCGAAGATGCGGGTGCGCACGGGGCCGGGCAGGAGTACGGACACACCGATGTTCGCGTCGACGGACTCGAGGTCCGCCGCCAGCGACTGTGCGAGGACCCGGACGACGTGCTTGCTGACCGTGTACGCCGACTGCGACGCGCCGATACCGTCACCCCCGACCGACCGTCACCGGCGGCGCGAGGGCCGCGCTGAAACCCCACAAGCACGATCCCCATCTGGGACGACGGTGTTGCACCGCAGTGGGGCGGAACTTAGACTGACCTAAGTTATAGGGCGTAACTTAACGAGAAGCAGGGGTACAGGCACGTGATCGGCAGACGTCCGCGCATGTTCGAGGTCGACGACATCATTCGCGTCGGCCGGGAACTCGGGATGCGCAGGCTGAGCATGAACGCCGTCGCGGCGGAGCTCGGTGTGTCCTCGACCGCCCTGTACCGGGCGGTCGACGGACGGTGGGGGCTCGAACGGCTCGTCGGCGAAAGCCTGCTCGGCGACCTGAAGCTCCACGACGATCCGGATCACGACATCGAGCAGCACCTGCTGTCCTTCGGCCTGCAGATGTGGCATTTCATCGTCCGGCACCCCGGCCTCGCCGCGGGGAAACAGGATCTGCATGTACACACCGAGGCCGGGGTGCCGGACGATGAAATGCCACATCTGCAGGCCGAAGGAGTGTACATGCAGATCCTGTTTCCCCGCGGCGAGGCCGGTCGCCTCCTGATGGCGCACCAGATCGAAGCGTTGAGCAAACGCGGATACAGCCCCGACGTCGCGATCGCGCTGTCCAGCGTGATCGCCGGTGTCTCCATCAACTATGCGGTGGCCGAGGACTCCCAGCGTGAGCACGCCGACGAACTCGATGCGCAGCGCCAGGAGGTTACCGCCCAGCTGAAGACGGACGAAGACCTGGCGGAGGCACACCGCAACCTTCCGTCGGTCGAACACACACAGTTCGTGAGACTCGTTCTGGCAGCGATGGTCCGGGGAGTCGTGTCGGTCGCGCCTCCCGGGCGGCCGCTCGATCAGGTCATGGCCGAGCTGGCGGCGATGGGAATGGGGATCTGATGACCGAACGAGGTTTTCAGGGGCGATGATGCGTGGGTTCGGTGCCCGCGACCACGACGCCGTGGTGCCCTGTCCGGAGGTGAGCGGCAACGTGTTTCGATCGCGCGGGCGCTGCTGAAACCGGCACCGGTGCTGCTCGTCGACGAGGCCACCAGCGCGCTGGACACGGAGAACGAAACCGCGATCGTGCAGGCCCTGACCGCCGACCCGACGCCGCGCACCCGGGTGATCGTCGCGCACCGATTGGCCGGCATCCGCACCGCCGACCGGGTCGTGTTCCTCGAGCGCGGCCGCGTCGTCGAGGACGGCGGCGTCGACGAGCTGCTCGCGGCAGGGGGCCGCTTCGCGGAGTTCTGGCGACAGCGCGACGCGGCGTCCGGATGGCGGCTGGAAACGTCACCCAAGGGGTAGTGCCGGGAGCCCCGGAAAGCTCGTAGGGTGCGCAATACGGGAAGTCCGTGCCGAAACCCGCCGTCCGGTTCCATGATGGATCCGGCCGGAATCCATCGATACCGGCCGGAGAGGACACCATGCCCACCGCTATCAACACCGCACCCGCGGTCACGCACGCCGCACTGCTCGGAATCGGGGCATACCGCCCCCGCCGGGTGGTACCCAACGCCGAGATCGTCGACCGCATCGATTCCTCCGACGAGTGGATCCGGACCCGCTCGGGCATCGCCACCCGCCGCTGGGCCGAACCCGACGAGACGATCGTGTCGATGAGCGTCGCCGCCTCCCGCGAGGCGCTGTCCGCAGCCGGGCTGGACGTGGACCAGATCGACGCGGTCGTGCTGGCCACGTCGTCGCAGATGGTGCTCGGGCCGTCCGCCGGGGCGGTCGTGGCCACCGAACTCGGTATGCACGACACCGCGGCGTTCGACATCTCCGCGGGCTGCGCGGGCTTCTGCTACGCGCTGGGGAACGCGGCGGCCCTGGTCCGGGCGGGACAGGCCCGTCACGTTCTCGTGATCGGCGTCGAACGACTGTCGGATCTGCTCGACCCCACCGACCGCACGTGCGCGTTCATCTTCGCCGACGGGGCCGGCGCCGCCGTGGTCGGGCCGTCCGACACCGAGGGCATCGGCCCGGTCGCGTGGGGCTCCGACGGCTCCCAGACCGACGCCATCAAGCAGGACAAGGACTTCGCACGGTACTTCGCCGAAGTCGAGGCGGCGGGCGGAAGCGGGACCGTGCCCGAACGGCCCTACATCCGCATGAACGGTGCCGCGGTGTTCCGGTGGGCCGTGACGTTCCTGGAGAAGGCGTGCCGCGACGCTCTCGGTAAGGCCGGGGTCACCGTCGACGACCTGGACGCTTTCGTGCCACACCAGGCCAACAGCCGCATCACCGACGCGCTGGTTCGCGCGCTGGCCCTGCCCGATTCGGTCGCGGTCGCGGGGGACATCGCCGAGACCGGAAACACGAGCGCCGCGTCGATTCCGCTCGCGATGGAAGAACTCCTCCGGTCCGGCAAGGCGAAACCTGGCGACACCGCACTGCTGGTGGGGTTCGGCGCCGGGCTCGCGTACGCGGGGCAGGTCGTGAAGCTTCCCCCGCTCGGTTAGACGCCTGAACGACAGCGGCGCTGCGGCCCCCACCGGGGACCGCAGCGCCGCGTTCGGCTCGATTCAGTCCTTCGGACCACCGGCAACGTAGATGACCTGGCCGGACACGAAACCGGAACCCTCGGACGCGAGGAACGACGCGGTGTGGGCGATGTCCTCCGGCTTGCCGACGCGCGCGACCGGGATCTGCGCCGCGGCGGCCTTCTTGTAGTCCTCGAACGGGACGCCGACACGCTCGGCGGTCGCGGCGGTCATCTCGGTCTCGATGAAGCCCGGGGCGATCGCGTTGGCGGTGACACCGAACTTGCCGAGCTCGATCGCGAGGGTCTTGGTGAAGCCCTGCATGCCGGCCTTGGCAGCGGAGTAGTTCACCTGACCGCGGTTGCCCTGCGCGGACGTGCTCGACAGGTTGACAATGCGGCCGAACTTGTTGTCCACCATGTACTTCTGGCAGGCACGCGTCATCAGGAACGCGCCGCGCAGGTGCACGGCCATGACCGCGTCCCAGTCTTCGACGGTCATCTTGAACAGCAGGTTGTCGCGGGTGATGCCGGCGTTGTTGATCAGGACCGTCGGCTCGCCGAGTTCGGTGGCGACCTTCTCCACCGCAGCGGCGACCGACTGCTCGTCGGCGACGTTCGCGCCGACCGCGAGGGCCTTGCCGCCGACGGACTCGATGGCGGCGACGGTGTCGGCGCAGGCGTCGGCGTCGAGATCGAGCACGGCGACCTGGAGGCCGTCCTCGGCGAGACGCTTGGCGACGGCGGCACCGATGCCGCGGGCGGCTCCGGTGACGATGGCGGTGCGGACTGTCGAGCTCACTACGAAACCTCCAGTAGATGGTGGAACGGTCAGTTGATGGTAAGGCCGCCGTCGACCGCGAGGGTCTGCCCCGTCACATACCCGGCCGCGTCGGACACGAGCCACACGAGGGTTGCGGCGAGTTCGGCCGGGTCACCGGTGCGGCCCAGGACGATCCGCGACTTCATGCTGTCGATGTAGCCGTCCGGGTACTCGTCGGTCATCTCGGTCGCGAAGAAGCCCGGGGCGATCGAGTTGACGCGGATGCCCTTGCGCAGACCCCACTGCTGCGCGAGGTCGCGGGTCAGCCCGATGACTCCGGCCTTGCTCGCGGCGTACGCGGCCTGCGGCAGGCCCGCGGTGGTGATGCCGAGGATCGAGGAGATGTTGACGATCGAGCTGCCCGGCTGCATGACGCGACCGGCGGCCTGCGCGGCCCAGTAGGAGCCGTTGAGGTTGATGTCGATGACGCGGCGGAACTGGTCCGGGGTCTCCTTCGTGGCGGGGACCGCGGTGCCGATGCCGGCGTTGTTGACGAGGATGTCGACCTTGCCGAGTTGCTCGACGGCGGTGTCGACCATGCGCTGCGCCTGGTCCGGATCGGCGATGTCGGTTTCGACGGTGACGGCGCGACGGCCGGCGGCGCGGACGAGTTCGGCGGTCTCCGCGAGCCGGTCGGCGCGGCGAGCCGCGAGCACCACATCGGCGCCGGCTTCTGCCAGCGCCTGCGCGAACGCGACACCGAGACCGGACGATGCGCCGGTGACGATCGCGACGCGATCGTCGAGGCGGAACCTGTCGAGAGCGGACACAGTTGTCTCCTCGGAAAGTACGGGGCTACCGATGTGTATAGCCCGGAGAGGTGGTGGAATTCAAATGGACACGCCCGAAAAACATTAGGCCGCATGCCTTTTCAGACATACGGCCTAATGGTGTGTTTGCCCTTGCCTATGCGGGCGTCAGCTCAGGCGCTCGAGGACCATCGCCATGCCCTGGCCGCCGCCGACACACATGGTCTCGACGCCGAACTGCTTGTCCTGGGCCTGCAGGTTGTTGATCAGCGTGTTCGTGATGCGCGCACCGGTCATACCGAACGGGTGGCCGAGTGCGATCGCACCGCCGGAGACGTTGAGCTTGTCCTCGTCGATACCCAGCTCGCGGGCCGAACCGAGCACCTGCACGGCGAACGCCTCGTTGATCTCGAACAGGTCGATGTCGGAGATCGACTTACCGGCCAGCGCCAGCGCCTTCTTCACGGCCTCGATCGGGCCGAGGCCCATGATCTCGGGCGACAGACCCGACACGCCGGTCGAGACGATCCGGGCGAGCGGGGTCAGACCCAGCTCCTTCGCCTTGGTGTCCGACATGATCACCAGCGCCGCGGCACCGTCGTTGAGCGGGCACGCGTTGCCGGCGGTGACCGTGCCGTCCGGGCGGAACACCGGCTTGAGCTGGCTGACTGCCTCGTAGGTGGTGCCCGCGCGCGGGCCGTCGTCGGTGGAGACGACGGTGCCGTCGGGCAGGGTCAGCGGGGTGATCTCCTTCTCGAAGAACCCGGACTTGATGGCATCCTCCGCGCGGTTCTGCGACCGCACGCCCCACCGGTCCTGGTCCTCACGGGAGATCCCGGTGTACGAGGCGACGTTCTCGGCGGTCTGGCCCATCGCGATGTAGACGTCGGGGAGCAGGCCGTCCCGGCGCGGATCGGTCCACGCGGTGCCGCCCTCGGCGAGCTTCGCGGTGCGGGCCTCGGCGTCCGCGTAGAGCGGGTTCTTCGTGTTCGGCAGCCCGTCGGCGTTGCCGGTGATGTAGCTCGACACCGACTCGACACCGGCGGAGATGAACACGTCGCCCTCGCCGGCCTTGATCGCGTGCATCGCCATGCGGGTCGTCTGCAGCGACGACGAGCAGTACCGGTTGACGGTCACACCCGGCAGGAAGTCGTAGCCGAGCTGCACCGCGACGGTCCGCGCGATGTTGAAACCCGACTGGCCGGCGGGCTGGCCGCAACCGAGGAGAAGGTCGTCGATCTCGGTGGGGTCGAGTTCGGGCACCTTCGCGAGTGCGGCGGCGACCATCTGGGCGGCCATGTCGTCGGGGCGCAACGACTTGAGCGAGCCCTTCATCGCGCGGCCGATGGGCGAACGTACTGCGGAGACGATCACTGCTTCGGGCATCGGAAGCTCCTTCGAAAAGAGTGGAGTATCGGGGACTACAGGCCGAGGTCGCGGCCGATGAGTTCCTTCATGATCTCGTTGGTGCCGGCCCAGATCTTGGTGACGCGGGCATCCTTCCAGGCACGGGCCACACGGTACTCGTTCATGAAGCCGTAGCCGCCGTGAATCTGCACGCAGGCGTCGAGAACCTCGGACTGCGTCTGCGCCGTCCACCACTTGGCCTTGGCGGCGTCGACCGCGCTGAGCTCACCGTCGGCGTGGGCCTCGACGGCCTGGTCGACGTAGGCCTCGGCGACCTCGATCTTGGTGACGAGCTCGGCGAGCAGGAACTTGTTGTACTGCATCGTGCCGATGGCCTGGCCGAACGCCTTGCGCTCCTTGGCGTACTCGATGGTCTCGAGCAGGATGTGCTTGGCGTGGTGCACGTTGTTGATGGCGGAGCCGAGGCGCTCCTGCGGGAGCAGCTTCATCATCGAGATGAAGCCCATGCCCTCTTCACCGAGGAGATTCTTGCCCGGGACGCGGACGTCCTTGAAGAACAGTTCGGCGGTGTCGGCCTCGGGCTGGCCGACCTTGTCGAGCTTGCGGCCGTTCTCGAAGCCCTCCATGCCGCGCTCGACGACGAGCAGCGAAATGCCCTTGGCGCCCTTCGACGGATCGGTGCGGGCCGCGACGACAACCAGGTCGCAGTTGTAGCCGTTGGTGATGAAGGTCTTCGCGCCGTTGAGGATCCAGTCGTCGCCGTCGCGGACCGCGGTGGTCTTGAGGTTGGCGAGGTCCGAACCACCGGACGGCTCGGTCATGCCGATCGCGCAGATGAGCTCACCGGTGGCGCAACGCGGCAGCCAGCGCTCGCGCTGCTCCTCGTTACCGAGGTGGACGATGTACGGCACGGTGATGTCGGAGTGGATGCCGATCGACGACGACAGCGCCATGTTCGCCCGGGCGAACTCCTCGGCGACGATCGCGTTGAAGCGGTAGTCGTTCGCTTCCATGCCACCGAAGCGCTCGGGGATCTCGAGCCCCAGGAAGCCAGCCTTGCCCGCTTCGATCCAGATGTCGCGGGGGATCTCGTGACGTTCGATGAGTTCCTCGGCACGGGGCAGCACGAACCGGTTCACGAACTCGCGAGCCGACTCGCGGAACGCCTCGTGATCGGGACCGTACAGGGTGCGTCGCATTCAACCGCTCCTAATCTAAGCACGCGCTTATAATCTAAGCGTTTGCTTATAGTGGACCCGATGCGGCAAGTTGTCAACTGCCGGAACACAGGGAGAGCACAGTGGCCACATCGAGAGACGACGTGATCAGCGGATCCAAGGCGGCGGCCCGCCTGCGGGAAGCCGCCATCGAGGTATTCGCCGAGAACGGGTACGGCGGCACCACCACCCGCCAGATCGCCGCGCGCCTCGACATGAGCCCGGCCGCGATGTATCCGCACTACAAGTCCAAGGAAGAACTGCTCTACGCGATCGGCTACGAGGGACACGCCCTGGCGTTGCGGGTCGTGCAGGACGCCGACATCTCCGACGCCGACGCCACCGAACGCCTCGCCACGATCATCCGGCGCTTCGCGGAATGGCAGGCCGAGAACCACAGCCGCGCGCGCGTCGTCCAGTACGAACTCACCGCC
>NZ_JADZGH010000158.1:0-1975 GCF_015865005.1 Rhodococcus sp. CX | reverse complement strand
GTGGTCCGCGACGTCGTCGACGCCGGCCTGGCCTCCGGCGAGTTCACCGTGCCCGACGCCGAGGGCGTGACCCTCGCCCTGATGTCGCTGTGCGTCGACATCTGCCGCTGGTATCCGTCGGGCCGCTACCAGGACCCCGAAACCATCGGCGCGCTCTACGCCGATCTCGCGCTGCGTCTCGTCGGTGCCGTGCGCTGAGTAGCGAAATCCGCACGGCCACTGGACAACCGCCGACGTCCTTCCGCGTGCGGATGTCGCCTCCCGCGCGCGGATGTTGCAACGGAGCGCGGTGGTGCGGGAGTAGTCTCGACGACATGACCGAGCGTGATCGGGACCCCGACGGCAAGCCGAAGAACGCCCGGCCCCGCGACGCGCTGGGCCGCCCGCTCCCCTACGGCGAGGAGGGCGTCGAACCCATCCCCGAGGACCTCGACCTGTCCCCCAACGAGGCCATCACCGAGGCCCAGCGGCTGTTCGACCACGGGTACCCATTCCACGCACACGAGGTGTTCGAAGGGTCGTGGAAATCGGCGCCGGTCGAGGAACGCACCCTCTGGCAGGGACTCGCGCAGCTCGCGGTCGGGCTCACCCACCTGCTGCGCGGCAACCCGTCCGGCGCCGCGTCCCTGCTCCGGCAGGGACAGGCCCGGGTGCGGCACTACGAGGACGCACCGCCGCACGGCCTGGACATCGACGGCCTGTCCGCGTGGGCGGACCACCTGCTCGCGGAGATCGAGCGCGGCGATCCGATCCCCGAACCGCCCGTACCGCGCCTGCGGATGCCATGATGCGGTGATGCCGATCCTGCCGATGTTCCCGCTGGGAACAGCGCTGCTGCCGGGCGATCACCTGCCGTTGCGGGTGTTCGAACCCCGCTACCAGCAGCTGGTCCACGACTGCATTGCCGCACCCGACGGACCGCGCTTCGGTGTCGTGCTCATCGCGCGCGGACACGAGGTCGGCGGCGGCGACGTGCGGCACGACGTCGGGACGGTCGCGCGGATCGTCGTCGACACCGAACTCGGCCGCGGCCACCACCGGCTCGAATGCATCGCCGAGGAACGCATCCGGATCCTGCAGTGGCTGCCGGACGATCCGTATCCGCGCGCCGAGGTCGAACCGTGGCCCGACGCCCCGTCCGAGGGCACGGACCTGTCCGGTCTGACCGGACTGTTCGGGAAGCTGTACGGACTGCTCGACCGGCTCGTCGAGAACGGCGTGAACCCACCGCGCGCCGACAACCTGCCCGACGACCCGGGCGCCCGGCTCTACGCGTTGTCGCGGTGGGTGCCGATGGGCGAGGCCGACAGACACGCCCTGCTCGCCGCGCCGGGACCCGACGAACGACTGGCCGTGCTCACCGAGGCGACCGCCACGGCCATCGACCTCGCCGAATGGCAGTTGAAGGACCAGTGATTCCGAAGAACGGGTGATACGGAAGCGGCGGCACGGTGGGTGAACACCGCGCCGCCGCACCGTCGCTTCCCGGATCGCTCACCGATCGCGCAGGGCTGCCAGAGCCTCGGTTCGCTGGTCGATCCACGTGCGCATCGAATCGATGCTCGCCTGCAGGGTTTCCTGCGTGAGACCGTCGGTGACCGGGACGGTCTCGGCGATCTCGTCCAGTAACGCAGTCGCGCGCCCGCTGCCGTAGATCTGGTCGAACAGGTCCCAGTACGCGCTCTCGTACACGGCCGTAAAGGCGTCCGACTCGAGGAAGCGGGTCTTCAGCGGATTGCCCTTCGACATGCCCGGAGGGCCGCCTTCCGGGCCGCCGGGGACGGCCGGCATCCCGTTCGGCATTCCCTGAGGCATCCCACCGCCACCCTGCGGCGTGCCCTCACCGAGTACTGCGCCCGTGCCGTTCATGCCCGGCGGCATGCCCCCACCCGGCCCGCCCGGGCCCATCATGCCGACCGAATCGTGCGGTCCGGCGCTGGTGCCGCCCTGCATCGCCAGGTTCAGATCCCAGGAG
>NZ_JADZGH010000157.1:0-11480 GCF_015865005.1 Rhodococcus sp. CX | reverse complement strand
GTCCACCGGCCGGTGCGGCGGCCGGAGCCGCTGCCGGGGCGGGAGCCGCGGCGGCCGCGGGGGCCGCCTCCGCTGCCGGAGCAGCGGGCTCGTCGTCCTCGACCGGGGCCGGATCGACGTCGGTCGAGTACACGATCGACGCCTCACGCTCGATGTTGAGCACCTCGACGGGCTCACCGAAGCGGCCGGGCAGCTTCAGGGTCTGCGACGCCAGGTTCGCGACGGTCGGGGCGGCACCGAGGCCGACCTCGACGAACCGCTCGACACCGAGGCCACCGTCCTCCTCGGGGGCGAACAGCAGGTCCTGCGTCTCGATCCAGCGGACCGGCGACGCGAACTGCCACGCAAGGAGCTCGGCGAGCACGACGCGGGTCAGCTCGACCGGCTTCGCGGCCCAGGCGTCGAAGTCCGCGAGGACCTCGGCGAGGGGCTCGGAGGGAACCAGATCGGCGATCTCCTGGATGAACTCGCGGCCCAGGTTGAACGGCTTGGGCACGAGGTTCGGGATGTAGCGGCCGATGAGGATGTTCGGGTCGATCTGCTCCGGGAGCAGGTGCAGCAGACGCTCGCGGAAGTCGTCCACGCCGCCGCGCAGGACGGTCGAGTGGAACGGCACGTCGATACCGGGGACCAGGATGAACGCGCGCTTGCCGCCGAACTCGGCGACCTTGCGCTCGATCACGGACTCCAGGGCCTCGAGACCCGCGACCGTGCCCGCGATGGCGTACTGGGAGCCGCGCAGGTTCAGGTTCACGATCTCCAGGAACTCGCCGGCCTCCGCGGCGACACCCGCCACGAAGTCCTGCAGGTCCTCGTCGGCGACACCGAACTGCGACGGCCGGATCGCGGCCATGCGGTAGTTCGAGCGGCCGTGCTCGTCACGCGGGACGAGGGCGTGCATCGCCGAGCCGCGCTGGAACACGACCTCGAGCACCGCCTCGAGCGGCAGCACACCGGCGACCGCGGCGAGCGCGTTGTACTCACCGACCGAGTGGCCCGCGAGGAACGAGCCCTCGACGAACGCGCCGGCCTCGCGGAGTTCGGCGATCTGCGCGACACCGAGGGTCGCCATGGCGACCTGGGTGAACTGCGTCAGGTGCAGCACGCCGTCCGGGTGCTTGTGGGTGACGCCGCGGGCCTTGAGCACGGTCGGGTTGTCGCGCACGACGGCCAGGATCGAGAAGCCCAGCGCCTTGCGGGTGTGCTTGTCGGCGCGGTCCCAGATCTCGCGGGCGGCCTTGCTGCGGGCGCGGGCGTCGAGGCCCATGCCGGGACGCTGGATGCCCTGGCCGGGGAACGCGTAGACGGTCTTCGGGGCGGCGGTGCGGCCGGTCGCGACCATCACCAGGTCGCCGTCGACGCGGCAGCCGACCTCGATGATCTCGGCGCCCTTGTCGGTGCCGACGCGGTCGACGCGCACGTCGATCTGCGCGCCCGGACGGACCATGCCGAGGAACCGGGCGGTCCAGGCGGTCAGGCGGCGGACCGGCAGCTTCGCGTCGGCCTCGATCGCGGTCACGACCTGCTGGGCGGCGGCCGACAGCCACATGCCGTGCACGATCGGCGAGCCCAGGCCGGCGAGCAGCGCGGCGTTGTCCGAGGTGTGGATCGGGTTGTGGTCGCCCGAGACGCGAGCGAACGCGCTCATGTCGGTCGGGGCGACGATCACGGCATCGCGGCGGCGGCGACGCGGGGTGTCCGCGGCGTCCTCCGACAGCGATCCACCGGCGCGGACCGGGTCGGCGAGTTCGACGGTGCCGGTGCGGCCGCGGATCGCGAACCGCTCGATCAGCTGCGCGACGACGTTGTCGCCGGAGCCGTCACCGTTGTCGGCTGCGATGTCGACACGCACCTCGACGACACGACCGAGGTCGGTGTCGGCGACGTCGGTGACCTGCGCCTTGACACCGAGGATCGCGGGATCGGTCGGCAGACCGTTCTTGACGTCGATGGCGTGGTCGAGGTGGACCAGATCGAGCATGCCCTCGATGACCGAGAGGTTGTCGTCGGTCTTGGACGCGCCGAGCGCGGCGAAAACCGCGGGCCAGCACGCACCGACGAGCACGTCGGGCACACCGTTCGGGCCGGTGGTCAGGTTGGCGGGCAGGCCGGCGCCGGTGACACCGGCGTGGTCGGCGATCTTCTCGGGCAGCCAGCCGAGGGTGATGCGGGCGGCGCCCTTCTTCACAGCGGGCAGTTCCTGCCCGGCGGCGACACCGAGCAGCGCGGACATCGACGCGGCGGCGTCCTCCTCGGTGACGACCGGCGCACCGCCGGTGCGGACGGAGGCCGGGACGGTGATGCGGATCTCGACGGCCTTGTCGCGCAGCAGCGGCACGCGCAGGCCGACGTGCTCGTCGTCGAGGACGCTCAGGGTCGCACCGGTCGGGGCGTGAACGGCGGCGCCGTCGGCCTCGACGGTCCACTCGGCGACATCACCGAGACGGTGGACCGGGTTGAGGGTCTGGCGCCCGGCCCACGCGACGTCCGGAGCGGACAACACGGCGTCGAGCAGCCCGGCGGCGCGGTCCTGGTGACGACGCGCGACGACCTGCACCGGCTCGGCGCCGGCGGCGAGCAGCTCGTCGACGGTGGCCTTCTCGAAGCGGTCGAGCAGCTCACCGACGGGCTCGTCGGCGCGGGTGATGCCCGCGACGGCGACGGTGCCCGGGATGACGCAGACCTGGTCGGCGGTGTAGCGCGGGTCGTGCGCCTGCCACAGCGAGTCGGACCGCCACCAGCGACGCACGTCCTGGTCGACGACCGGCACGAAGTTCACCGGCTTGCCCGGGGTGCGGCACAGGGAGATGAAGAACGGCACGTCCGCCGGGTGCAGCACGACGTCACCGGCGTCCGGGTACTGCCCGGTCAGCGCCTTGAGCGCCGCGTAGGGCCGCTCGAGTACGGCGTCGTCGTCGAACAGCGTCGGGATCGGGCCGCGGTCGACCGGATGCAGGCGGGCCTCGGCACGCTGCAGCATCTCGCGGAAACGCTCACGCCACGACACGTCCAGCCACGGGCTGGTGTGGGCCTCGGCGACGGCGTCGCCCAGGTCGGTGCCGCAGTCGAACTCGCACGCGGAATCGGTGCCGACCGCGAGCTCCAGGTAGCGGGTGAGCCACTGCAGGTAGGTCATCTCGGCGACGTCACCGAAGTACGGCTTCGCGGTGACGTCCAGCGCGGCGATGATCTCGTCGCGGCGGGCGGCGACGGCGTCGGCGTCACCGGCGACCTCGTCGAGCAGGCGGCCGGTACGCGATGCGGCGTTGTCGATCTCGTGGATGTCGGCGCCGAGCTGGCTGCGGCCCGAGGCCATACCGCCGGACGCGGTGCCCGCACCGACCCAGTCGGGGGTGCCGGGGGTGTCGACGAGCAGCTGCTTGACCTCGGGAGCGGTGGTCGCCTCGAGGGTCGCCATCGCGGCGGTGCCGACGAGGATGCCGTCGAGCGGCATCGCCGGGAAGCCGTACTCGGTGGACCAGCGGCCGGTCAGGTAGTCGGCGGCCCGCTCCGGGGTGCCGATGCCACCGCCGACGCACAGCACCAGGTTCGGGCGGGTGCGCAGCTCGGCGTAGGTGTCGAGCAGCAGGTCGTCGAGGTCCTCCCACGAGTGGTGACCACCGGCGCGGCCGCCCTCGATGTGGACGATGACCGGGTAGTCGGGGACCTCGTTCGCGATGCGGATCACCGAGCGGATCTGCGCGACGGTGCCCGGCTTGAACGCGACGTGGCTGATGCCGGCCTCGGTGAGCTCCTCGATGATCGAGACCGCTTCCTCGAGCTCCGGGATACCGGCGGTGACGACGACGCCGTCGAACGGCGCGCCCGCAGCGCGGGCCTTCGGCACGAGACGCTTGCCGCCCACGTGGAGCTTCCACAGGTACGGGTCGAGGAACATCGAGTTGAACTGCACGGCGCGACCCGGCTCGAGCAGCTCCTTCAGCTCCTCGACGTGGTCGGCGAAGATCTGCTCGGTGACCTGGCCACCACCGGCGAGCTCGGCCCAGTGGCCGGCGTTCGCGGCGGCAGCGACGATCTTCGGATCCACCGTCGTCGGGGTCATGCCCGCGAGCAGGATCGGCGAACGGCCGGTCAGGCGGGTGAACGCGGTCTCGACACCGAGGCGGCCGTCGGGCAGAGCGACAGGCTTGGGCGCGAACTCGGTCCACGCGCGCGGCACCTCGGGCTCGGCGCCCGGGGTGAGCAGGTTGCGCTGGCCACCGCGGGTTGCGGCGGCGATGATGCCGACGCCCTGGCCGCGCAGACCGGCGGAGGTCATGCGGGTGAGGAGCTCACCGGGGCCGAGGTCGAGGATCCACGAGGCACCGGAGGCGACGGCACCGTCGACGAGGTCGACCCAGTCGACCGGGTCGACGAGGATCGCCTGAGCGAGGGAACGGGCGAGCTCGACGTCGAGGTCGCAGCGCGACGCCCAGTCGGCGACCTGCTCGACCGCGTCCGCGAGGGCCGGGTGATGGAAGCCGACCTCGGCGGAAACCGGCTCGAAGGTCGGGTCGAACACGGCACCGCCGCGCTTCTTCGACTCGCGCTCGCGGGTCTCCGCGGCGGAGATCTCCTCGCAGCGCTGCTGGACGCGTGCGAGCGCGGCCGGCGGACCGGACAGCACGACGCGACGGCGGCCGTTGCGGATCGCCACGACAGCGCTGCGCTCGGGGTCCTGGCCCTCGAACACGTCGGCGACGATGGCGCGCAGACGCTCGGGATCGACACCCGCGACGGCAAGCATCGGGAAACGCTCGGCACCGGAGATGAGGCCGCGGCGGCGGCCGACGAGGGTCGCGGCAGCACCGATGAGCTGCGCGATCGCGAGGATCTCGGCGTCCTTGCGGCCACCGGCAGCGACGGCCTCGACCGACAGCACACCCTGGGAGTGGCCGATCGCGGCGGTCGGCGCGTGCGCGGACACGTCGAGACCCTGGTTGGCCAGGGCGCGCAGGGCGGCGACCTGGGTGAGGAACACGCCGGGGAGGGACACCGCGGCGGAAGTCAGTGTGGCGGCGGACGGGCCCGCGGCCGGCTGCTCGTCCTCGTCAGCGACGTCCTGCTCGAGGATCCATGCGACGGGGTCGAAACCGGCGGGGCGCACGACCACCAGGTCGTGGGCGACCGGAGCGAGGGCTGCTGCGGCGGCGTTGACCAGGTCCGTCAGGACCGGCTCGAGGCCGTTGTCACGGCTGAGTTCGTCGAGCGAGCTGAGCCAGGGAGCACCCTGACCACCGAACGCGAGAGCGTAGGGCTCACCGGCGAGAATCTTGTCGACCAGTGCGCCGGACCGCGAAGTGGTGACCCCCCGTTCGTTTGTGCGTCGTGATGCCTTCGAGTTCCGTCCGTTGTCGGCTGGTGTGGTCTCGTCGATCGTCACGCGTGTTGTTCCTCTCCTGAACACCCCTGCGGTCGAGGCGTGAATCCTTTGGAAGCACTCGCCGTCGTTGGCGTGTTGCATGGGCTCTCATCTGCTCTTACGTGCGTGGCCCAGATTGACACAGAATCATGAGGAATTCCTCATGTTTTGTTTCGCGAAGAGTGTCGCGCGGTGCCCTGACCAGTGATTTGTCTCACAGTAACGGCGAAGGTAACCCGCGAGTAGGTGTCGTCCGCGCTGGCTGGGCCGGTGCGAGGACGTCCACGAACCCGAGGAAACCCTCACGTTTATTGTTATCTAATCGTTACTATCTTGACGAGCGAGCGGCGGCGTGCTCGAGCAGCGAAACTTGTCGGACCCGAGCGTTACCTTCACTTCGTTCGAACACACTTTCGATTCGAGGGGCGCAATGGTGAGACCGGTCAAGTACACGAAAGAGATGCTCGAGGAGGCCGTTCGGTTGTCAGCCAACCTCTCCGCTGCGATACGACTGATGGGCGGAAGACCCGACGGCGGCACGCACGCGCACATCTCCAGAAGGGTCAAACGACTCGGAATCGACACCTCGCACTTCACCGGAGAGAACCCGCAGAAAGGTCGTCCCCCGAAGAATCGCCTCCGCTGGGACGAGATTCTGACGCTCAAACCCGTCGCTTCGAACCGCCAGGCTCCGAAGCGGTTACGGAGGGCTCTCATCGAGTCGGGACGACCCCACAAGTGCGAGGGGTGCGGAATCGGACCGGTGTGGTGCGACGAGCCGTTGGTATTTCACGTCGATCACATCGACGGAAACCACTTCGACTCCCGACCGCACAACGTGCGATTCCTGTGCCCCAACTGCCACAGCCAGACCCCCACGTGGGCGGGACGACGCAGGTTCAGCTTCGAATCGGAGCAGTCGGGTTCGTGACGTATTGTGTCCGTGGCGCGCGAGTGGCGGAATGGCAGACGCTCCAGGCTTAGAACCTGGTGCCCTTGAGGGCGTGGGGGTTCGAGTCCCCCCTCGCGCACACGTAGCAGTACCGTGAACTGCGGAAACGAGGTCACGAACTCCCGGGTTCGTGACCTCGTTTCGTTCACAACTGTCGAATACCGCCTCGCGCGGGTTTCCGACTCATCGCCCACCGGAAACCCAGCGTGACCTGGCGCACGGCAACCGACCGGTCTTGGCAGGTCGGCGCCCCATTCGGGTACCGTCGATGTCGTGTCCGAAACTCGTCGTCCGCCCCGCCGGGTCGCGCTGATCGTCCTGGTCGTCGTCGCGGCGACCGGATGCCTCGCTCTCGGGTACTGGCAGTGGACCCGTTTCGAGGCAGTCGGCGGTACCGCCCAGAACCTGGGATACGCCTTCCAGTGGCCGGCGTTCGCGTTCTTCTGCGTCTACGCGTACCGACGGTTCGTGCGCCTCGAAGCCGAGGAGTCGGAGGCCGAGCAGACCGGGGATCCGCGGCCGTCCGCATCGTCCGAGCCCACCGAGATTCCGGAACACCTGCTGCCCCCGCGGCCCGGCCGGAATCTCGAACCGGCCGACGACGCCGACCTCGACGACCCCGAGGCCCGGCAGACACTGGAGTACAACGAATACCTCGCGCAGCTCGCGCGCAGGTCCGGAAGGAGCGGTCAGTGAGCACCACCCCCGAGAAGACCGGCACAGCGCCGCGGACCCTCAGCGACGCCGACCGGAAGAAGATCTCCTCGGCGCTCCTGCGATACCGCGTCCTCGCCTACGCCACCGGCATCTGGCTGCTGGTGCTGGTCGGCGAGATGATCGCCAAGTACGTCATCGGCATCGAGAACGTCCCGTCGTGGATCGCGATCGTGCACGGCTGGGTGTACGCCGTGTACCTGGTGCTCACGTTCGACCTGTCGATCAAGGTCCGCTGGCCGCTGACCCGGACGATCGGAACGCTCATCGCCGGCACCATCCCGTTCCTGTCGTTCTTCGTCGAGCACAAGCGCACCCGGCAGGTGAAGGCCGACTTCGGGGTCTGACACCCGCCCCTGCGGCACCCGACCTGTGACACGCGAACCTTGGGACCCCGCGGCGGCGGGAGTCCTGCGCCTGCCGTCGGGCCGGCTCGTCCGGGGCCGCGGCCTGCGCCATCCGTTGCCCGACGGTCCGCTCCCGACGTTCGCGGTATACCTGCAGCGTCGCGATCCCCCGCCGACACCGTGGCCGTCACGCTGGGTGCGATGGCCCGATTTCCGCCTCCCGACCGACCGCGTCGACGCCGCGGCCGCGATCCACGAGGCATGGGAACGCGCCGCCGGCGAAGGGGTGGAGATCGCGTGTTCCGGCGGACTCGGACGCACCGGCACCGTCCTCGCCTGCCTCGCCGTCCTCGACGGCGTGCCACGCGACGAAGCGGTCACGTTCGTCCGCCAGCACTACTCGCCGCGCGCCGTCGAAACACCTTGGCAGCGAAGGTATGTCACTCGCTTCCGCTAGACGTTCAGCTTGCCGACGGTAGGCTCCGCGGCACCGAACTTCAGGCTCAGTTCGCGCCGCGCGGCGCGATCCCCCACCCGCTCGAGGAATCGCCGGCCCGCCGGGGTGCGGTTGATCAGCGTCGACTTGACGACGTTCCCCGCGATGACGGGCGCGACGGCCAGCGGCGGAACGGAGGGCAACCCCAGATCACGCAGGCCCTCGGCGCCGAGGAAGAAGCGGAGCATGCTCAGCAGGCGCAGTCGCTCGTAGTGTCCACGCAGTGTCGGGAACCGGCGGTAGTTCAGATCTCGCTGGCCGTCGACGAGGGCGCGGGACAGATCGGCACCGGCGGGCGTGACGTCGTCCTGCACGAGCACGACGTGGTAGTTGAAACGGTGCTGTTGACGTTCGCTGTCGAACAGCCACTCCTCGTCGATGCCCATGAGCCAGCCCACGTACTTCCACAGGTGCATGACCGCGCGGGATTCGTCGCGCGAAACCCGGTAGCCGAGGGCGCGGACGCCGAGCAGCAGTGTGCCGTTGAACAGTCCGAGGGTTGCGGCCTGGTCGGTCTGGTTGATGGGCAGGCCCCAGCGCTGGACGTCCCAGCGGCCGTTGGTCTCGAATCGGTGATTGACCAAGGCGTGCATGGCACGCACGTGCACGGTCAATTTGAATCCTTCACCGCCACGGCGCATCCCGCCCGGCTCGCCGACCGCGGTGCCCCACTTCTGGGTTTCGCCGAGTCGTCGCATTGCGGTGGAGCCGGTCAGACCTCCGGTCGCGACCAGCAGGTCCGGCGGGCCACCGAAGCGGTAGCCGCCGATCAGCGAGAGCTGGAGCAGCACGTCGTTGCGGCTGCGGCCCATGCGGCGGAACGCCCGCGCGCCCTTCTCGAGCAGGTCGAAGTCGACCCAGTCGGGCACCGTGTCGACGACGGCGAAGAACTCGCGCAGCGCCTCGGGAGCGTCGGCGACGCTGTCGATTCCGTGTTCGAGGGCCTGGTGGAACTGCCGCATGGTGACGCGCTGCGGGTCGGTGCGGTCGCGGCGCATCGCGTGCACGAGGGACGCCCCGAGCTCGTCGCGCGCGAACATGCGCCGGCCGATCCGATCGAGCAGTTCCTCGTCGACGGTGTCGACCTTGGCGAAGTGCTTCAGGGGCCGGCCGATGCGCTCGTTGCGCGGGCGGATTCCGGCGAACCGCGCAGGGTACGGACCGGCTTCGGCGTCCGTCGACAGCTCCCGTGTCATCATGCGGGTCATGTTCACACGAGCGTTTACTCGCGTTCAATTCGCATTTCGGGGGCACCTGTGACGACACCCGACCGCCGGCAGATGCGGCGTACACCGCGACAGGACCGCTCCCGTGCGATGGTCGAGCGCATCGTCGACGCGGGCCGGGCAGTTCTGCTGGAACACGGCTACGAAGGCGCGTCGACGAACCGGATCGCCGCCCACGCGCGCATCAGTCCGGGGTCGCTGTACCAGTACTTCCCGAACAAGGACGCGATCGTCGCGGAGGTCGTCGATCGGTGGACGACGGAACTGCATGCTCGCATTTCGCGCGTGTTCACGACGGCACTGGAGGGACCCACCTGGTCGTCGTCGGTACGGGCCACGATGCTCGAACTGCTCGACGCGCTCGGCGAGAACCCGCGGTTGCTGCGGGTGATGATCGAACAACTCCCCCGCACCTCGGGCAGTCGCCTATCGGAGTTCGAGCAGCGCATCGAGACCCTGTTCGCGGTGTGGCTGCGTTCCAACCGCGCGCATCGCTCGGGCCGGCCTCTCGACACGATCGCGTGGATGCTGGTGCGGACCGTCGAGAACGTCGCGATCGCGTACGTCCTGGAGCAGCCCGACATCGATCGCGAGACGGTCGCGGACGAGATGACCGCGATGGTGACGACCTACGTGCAGACGGTGCTGCAGGGCGGCTCCGCCGCCCGTGTGCAGTAGTGGCGGCTCCGACCGCCAGAAAGGCACACCGGGGGTTTCATCCCTCCCCTCCTCGGGTACTTGCCCGAAATATCGGATTACACCGAGGGGAACATTCGTGAAGATCGGTCCGGCAGACCAAACCCTGGAGCCTCGTCGAGAATCACCAGGTCAGGTGCGGCGGGCCATCGGCGCGTCCGCGATGGGCAATTTCACCGAGTGGTTCGACTACGGCGTCTACGCCTACACCGCCACCTACATCGCCGACTCGTTCTTTCCCGGCGACCTCGAGTCCGCCACACTGCTCACGCTGGGTGTCTTCGCCGTCTCGTTCCTCGTGCGACCGCTCGGCGGCTTCGTGTGGGGCCCGCTCGGAGACCGGCTGGGCCGGAGGCAGATCCTCGCCCTCACCATCCTGCTGATGGGTAGTGCGACGGTGCTGCTCGGCGCCGTGCCCTCGTACACGTCGATCGGGTTCTGGTCGCCGGTGCTGCTCGTCCTGCTCCGCATGATCCAGGGCTTCTCGACCGGCGGCGAATACGGCGGCGCGGCGACTTTCATGGCCGAGTACTCCCCCGACCGCAAGCGCGGCTTCTACGGCAGCTTCCTCGAGTTCGGCACGCTGGGCGGATTCTCGGTCGGCGCGATCCTCGTGCTGATGGTCGACCTGCTCTCGACGGACGCGTTCATGGCGACGTGGGGCTGGCGGCTGCCGTTCTTCGTCGCCGGTCCGCTCGCGTTGGTCGGTCTGTATCTGCGTTCCAAGCTCGACGAGACCCCGGTGTTCCGGGAACTCGAGGCGGCGCACGAGGAGGAGAGCAGCGTCGGTGCCGAGTTCAAGGACCTCATCGCCAGGTATTGGCGACCGATCGTCAAGCTCATGGGCCTGGTCATCGCCCTGAACGTGTGCAACTACACGCTGCTGAGTTACATGCCGACCTATCTGGAGAACCGGATCGGGCTGACGAGCACGGCGTCGCTGGTCCTGGTGGTGATCGGCCAGCTCGCGATGATGGCGGTGATCCCGTTCTCGGGCGCGTTGTCGGACCGGGTCGGCCGCAAACCGCTGTGGGCGGTCTCGATGGGTGGCCTGCTGGTTCTCGCGATCCCGATGTATCTGCTGATGTCGGTGAACTTCGGCTGGGCGATCGTCGCGTTCACCACCCTCGGCCTGTTGTACGTCCTGCAGTTGTCGACCATTTCGGCGACGTTCCCCGCGATGTTCCCCACGCACGTGCGGTTCGCCGGATTCGCGATCTCCTACAACGTCGCGACGTCGCTGTTCGGCGGGACCGCCCCCGCGATCAACGAGTGGCTGGTCGAGCGGACCGGCAACGATCTCGTGCCCGCCTTCTACATGATGGGTGCGTGTGCGGTCGGCCTGGTCGCACTGTGCTTCGTGGCCGAGACGGCGGGCGCGTCGCTGCGCGGACGCGGCATCCCGGGCATCGACACCCCGGCGCATCCCACCGCCCTGGCGCAGACCTGACGAACCGGAAGCCGCTCCCCGCCCGCACATTCGGGCAGGGAGCGGCCACGTTCGGTCCCGGGCTCAGCCCCTGGTCAATGCCTCGAGCGCCGGCACCAGCAGCGCGAGGGCGCGCCCGCGATGCGACGCCGCGTCCTTCTCCTCCGCGCTGAGTTCGGCGGAGGTGCGTTCCTCACCTTCCGGCCGGAACACCGGGTCGTATCCGAAGCCGTTGGTGCCGGCGCTCGAGGCATTGAC
>NZ_JADZGH010000156.1:50641-52532 GCF_015865005.1 Rhodococcus sp. CX | reverse complement strand
CGGCGCGATTCCGGTCCTGATCACCGCGACCACCGAATTCGCTTGCGGTGCACCGCACAACGCTCGGTACGGTCCGGTCACGAACCCGTGGGACCGGTCGCGCTGGACCGGCGGCTCGTCGACCGGCTCCGCGGGCGCCCTCGCGGCTCGGCTGGTCCCGCTGGCCCTCGGCACCGACACCGGCGGATCGATCCGCGTCCCGAGCGCGCTGTGCAACCTCACCGGCATCAAACCGACCTACGGTCTCGTCCCGCGCACCGGCGTCGCGTCGCTGTCGTGGACCCTCGACCACATCGGACCCATGGCGCGCTCCGCCGCCGACCTGCGGATCGTCCTCGACCTTCTCGCCGGACCCGACGGGCACGATCCCGCGGCCGCGCCTGCGCCGGTCGCCCAGCAGGTGCAGGACGCTCTCGCGACCACCGGCACCGCGACCGACCCGGCGCTCGCCGGTGTCCGGATCGGCATCCCGACCGCGTGGTTCACCGACCTGTGCGACGCCGCGGTGCTCGGCGCATGGGACGCGGTCGTGGAGACCTTCCGCGACCTCGGCGCCGACGTCGTGGCCGTCGACATCCCCGACGCCCAGCGCATCCACGACGACGTGACGATCGTGATGACCAGCGAACTCGCCTCGAACCAGGAGGGGTCGCTCGCGAAGTTCGCGGACTACGACATCGGCACGCAGGTCCGCATCGCACGCGGACTCGTCCCCTCCGCGGTCGACTACCTGCGCGCGGTGCGCCGCCGCACCCTCGCTCAGCGGGCAGCGGTCGATGCGTTCGACGCCGCGGGCATCGACGTGCTCGTCACCCCCGGCATCGGCGCGACCGCCGCGCGGCTGTCCGACGTCACCGTCGAGATCGACGGTGTCCGCCACCCCATGCAGCCGATCGTGGGCCGCAACACGAGCCTGTTCGACTACCTCGGTTTCCCCGCGGTCATGGCACCGGCCGGATTCGTCGACGGACTGCCCGTCGGGGTGCAGCTGGTGGGGCGGCCGTGGGCCGACGACACGTGCCTGCGCCTGGCGCACGTGTTGCAGACCGTCACCGACGTCCACACCCGACGTGCCGATGGATAGCCTTGTCACACAGCGTTATCCGCACCCGTGGCGGGTGTTCGCCGCCCTGAGCATCGGCGTGGTCGCGGTGTTCCTGAGCCTGAGCGGTCTGACGGTCGCGCTGCCGACCGTCGCACGGGAGCTGGACGCGTCCGGGGCTCAGTCGACGTGGATCCTGCTCGGCTACATGCTCGTCACCACGGCACTGATCCTGGTGTTCGGCCGCCTCGCCGACATCATCGGCCGCCGGCCGCTCTACCTCGCCGGGCTCGCCACCTTCACGGTGGCGACCGGGCTGTGCATGCTTGCACCGTCCGCCGGATGGCTCATCGCCGCCCGCGTCCTCCAGGGTGCCGGGGCAGCGGCCGTCGTCACCAACAACACGGCCCTGCTCACGGACACTTTCCCCCCTCACATCCTGGGCCGGGCGCTCGGGTGGAACGCAACCGTCGCGGCCGTCGCCCAGGTGGTCGGACCCCTGATCGGCGGGGCCGCGACCGCGGCGTTCGGGTGGCGCGGACTGTTCGCGGTGGTGCTGCCCGTGGGGCTGGTCGCGATCGCCGCGTCGATGTGGGTGATTCCGCGCAGTCCCCGCAAGGCCGTCGAGCGGGAGCCGTTCGACGTGGCCGGCGCGGTGCTGTCCACGGTCCTGCTCACCGCGGTGGTCCTCGCGCTGACCCCCGGCGTGAGTTCGTTGCCGTGGCTGCCGTGGGCGTGCGGCGGTGTGAGTGTCGTCCTCGCCGTCGTGTTCGTGGCCGTGCAGATCCGGCGCACGCATCCGCTCGTCGACGTGACGCTGTTCCGCAACCGGGGTATCGCACTCGTGCT
>NZ_JADZGH010000156.1:47326-50631 GCF_015865005.1 Rhodococcus sp. CX | reverse complement strand
CACCTACGCGGTGACGCTGCTCGTGTCGTTGTACGGGCAAGCGGTGAGCGGGATCTCGGCCGTGACCGCCGGGGCGCTGGTGATGCCCGTCGCGATCGGCACGGTCGTGGCCGCCTCCGCCGCAGGATCGCTGATGCTGCGGTTCGGTCCCCGCACGCTCACCGCGACGGGCATGGCGCTCAACGCCGTCGGACTGTTCGGCGTCGCCCTGATGCTCTCGCCCGACGGCGGTTCGCTCGGCGCGACGGCACCGTTCCTGTTCGTGCTCGGTTGCGGGACAGGACTGTTCATGACGCCCTCGACGAGCGCGCTCATGCTGACCGCACCCGCCGACCGCCGCGGAATCGCCAACGGACTGCGATCGACGCTGCAGAACGTCGGCTATCTGCTGAGCACCGCACTCGCACTCGTGTTCGCGACCGCAGGGCTGAGCACCGCGGCGCGGCAGGCCGCGTACGGCGGCACCCTCGGCTCGCTCGGCAGCGGCGAGGTGACCCGGTTCGTCGACAACGTCCGCGTCGTCGGCATCGCACTCGGCCTCGTCGCTCTCGCCGGTGTCGTGGTGTGCCTTGCCTTTCCACGCCGCAATCCGGCGGCGACCGTCCACACACTCGATTCTGTTTCCACGTTGAAGGAGTCAGCATGACCATCGCCGATCGCGCCGCCCAGGCGGAGGACTACGCCCGCGCCGGCTTCGGTCAGGAACTCGAACCCGGTGCCCGCCCCGCCCTGATCGTCGTCGATCCGGCCCGCGCCTACATCGACCCCGACTGCCCGCTGTATGCGGGTGTGGAGGAGAACGTCGAGGCGATGCGCACGCTGCTCGCCGAGGCCCGCGAGGCCGGAATCCCGGTGGTGATCACCGAGGTTCGCCTCCGCGCCGACGGGTCCGACGCGGGCGTGTTCTTCAAGAAGTCCGGCACGCTCGTCGCGTTCTGCGAGGGCAGCCCGTACGGGGAATTCATCGACGGTCTCGAGCCGACCTGTGCCGAGATGCTGGTGACCAAGAAGTATCCCAGCGCGTTCTTCGGCACCACGTTGAACTCGCACCTGACCTGGCTCGGTGTCGACACCGTTCTCATCGCGGGTCTGTCGACCAGTGGGTGCGTCCGGGCGACGACTCTCGACGCCATGCAGCACGGTTTCATCCCGATCGTCGTGGAAGACGCGGTCGGGGACCGTGATTCTGCAATCCATCGGTCGAACCTGTTCGACATGCAGCAGAAGATGGCCGAAGTGTGGCCGCTGTCGCGCGCCCAGGAGTACCTCCGCGCGCTGTCGTCCGGCAATTAACACGAATGATCCACGCGCGTTGCCGCAGGCAACACGTCACGCAATACATTCGAAGTCATCATCTTCCCGGTCGGGTCCCCAACGGCGGGGACGCTCCATCGCTCACTTCGTTTCCCCAGGAGAATCCATGCGTCTTCCTCGACCCGGTCGCGCCGCCCTCGCGGCGCTCGCCTTCACCGCTTCTCTCGGTCTCGTCGCCTGCAGCAGCGACGGATCCGGCGGCGCCGACGTGTCGGACGCGGATGTCGCCGCCGGACTCGAGTACGCCCGGGCGCAGCTCGCGATGTACGAGTCCGACCCCGAGTTCACGCTCGAGGCCGAACCGTTCCCCATGAAGGACATCGCCGGCAAGACCATCTTCTCCATCCCCACCAACAGCGAGAACCCCTACAACGTCGCGGTCGACGAGGAATCGAAGAAGGTCGCCGAACGCTACGGGGCCACCTGGATCGAATACACCAACCAGGGCCAGCCCACCCAGTGGGCCACCGGCGTCGAGCAGGCCGTCAACCAGAAGGTCGACCTCATCATCCTGTCCCAGGGCGTCGATGCATCCCTCATCAAACCGGCGCTCCAAAAGGCCGACGCGGCAGGCATTCCCGTTCTCCTCACCCACACGATCCTGCGTGGCGAACCGTTGCCCGCGGACCTCGTGGGGCTCGTCGACGCCACCACCGACGCACCCCTCTCGGAAGCCAACCGGCTCACCGTCGACTGGATGATCGACCGCACCGAGGGCGCCGGCAACGCGCTGATCATCACGTCCAACGAGGTGCCTCCCGCCAAGGCCGAGGTCGCGGCGATGGAGGACGAGATCGCGCAGTACTGCCCGAAGTGCACCTACAAGATCGTCAACGTTCCGGTGGCCGAGTGGGCCACCAAGATCCAGTCCGAAGTGCAGTCCGCACTGTCGGCCGACCCCAACATCAACTTCATCCTGCCCATCTACGACTCGATGTCCCTCTACGCGCAGTCCGGGATCAAGGCCGCCGGCAAGACCGGCCAGGTCGAGATCTCCTCGGTCAACGGCACGCCCGCCGTGCTCAAGATCCAGCAGGACGACGGCATCGTCACCATGAACGTCGGCGAATCCATCCCGTGGCTCGCGTGGGCGACCCTGGACCAGGCCGGCCGACTGCTGCTGGGCTACGAACCCGTCGCGGACGGCGCGCAGGAGACCCCGCTCAAGCTGATCACCGCCGACAACATCGACGAGACCGGCACCCCGCCGCAGCCCGACAAGGGATACGGCACCGCCTACGTCACCGGATACGAAGCCATCTGGGGGCCCAGTGAGCAGCCTTGATCCGATCGTCAACATCGTCGGGCTCTCCAAGACATTCGGCGACCACACCGTCCTGAAGAACGTGAACCTGACGATCCACGCCGGTGAGGTCCACGGCCTGCTGGGGGAGAACGGCTCCGGGAAATCCACCCTCATCAAGGTGCTCGCCGGATTCCACGCCCCCGACGCGGGCGCCGCCCTGCAGGTGCGTGGCCGGGACGTGCCGCTGCCGGTGCCGGCGGGCGGATTCCGCGACCTGGGCATCAGTTTCGTGCACCAGGACCTCGCCCTCGTCCCGGATCTGTCCGTCGTGGAGAACCTGCGGGTCGGGCCGGTGGTCGCCGGATCCAAGCCGTGGATCTCGTGGCGACGCGAAAAGCGCACGGCACGAGCCCTGTTCGAGCGGTTCGGTCTCGACGTCGATCCGGAAGCGCCGGTGTCGAGCCTCAACGAGACCGAACGGGCACTGGTCGCGATCCTGCGCGCCACCGAGGAACTCGGAGATCGCCGCACGCTGCTCGTCCTCGACGAACCCACCGTGTTCCTCCCGCGCGAAGGCACCGACCTGCTGTTCTCCGTCGTCCGGGAGATCGTCGCCGACCGCAAGGCCGCCGTCCTGTTCGTCTCCCACGACCTCGACGAGGTGCTCGACCACACCGACCGCGTCACCGTGCTGCGGGACGGGGTGTCGCAGGGCACGCACCGCACCCGCGATCTCACCGCCACC
>NZ_JADZGH010000156.1:43992-47149 GCF_015865005.1 Rhodococcus sp. CX | reverse complement strand
CATCACGTTCGAGGTGCGTCCCGGTGAGATCGTCGGGCTCACGGGGATCGCCGGATCCGGCTACGACGACGTGCTGGCCGCGCTGTACGGCGCGAAACCCGCACGCGGCGGGCGCATGACGATCGGATCGGACGACGTCGCGCTGCCCACCACGACGCCGATCGACTCGCTCGCCCGCAAGGTCGTGTACGTGCCGCCGGACCGCAAGGTCGAGGGCAGCGCGCCGGAACTGACGGTCGCCGAGAACGTCACGCTCCCGATCCTCGGTAGCGGCTTCGTGAAACCGCGTGCGCTGAACGCCGTCGCCAGCGCCCTTGCCGAACACTGCGACGTTCGGCCCCGCGATCCGCAGGCCGTGTACGGGTCGCTGTCCGGCGGCAACCAGCAGAAGGCGCTGCTCGGCAAGTGGCTTCAGATCGATCCGCAGCTGGTCCTGCTGGCCGAGCCCACCCAGGGTGTCGACATCGGTGCCCGCGCACGCATCTTCGAGATGCTGCGCGACACCGCGAACGGGGGAGCGGGCATCGTCGTCGCCAGTTCCGACTACGAGCAACTGTCGGTGCTGTGCAACCGCGTGCTCGTGTTCTCCCACGGCCACATCGTCGCCGAACTCACCGGCGACAACCTCTCCAAGCAACACATCTCGGACAGTGTTCTCGGTCTGAGGACAGTGTCCTCGGCCTGACCCGACAGGAAGTGAATGCCTGATGTCCGTCACCATCGACAAGACCGCCGCTCCGAACACCGTCGCACCTGAAGAAGCACCACCGAAGCGACGCCCGGCGCTCGGGCCGGTGTTCGAGAAGTACGCCCTCGTCCTCGCTCTCGTCGCAGTCGTCGTCTTCTTCAGCGTGCTGCGCCCCGAGGTCTACCCGACCGCCAACAACCTGCAGAACATCCTCGGCTCCCAGGCGGTACTGCTCATCCTGGCGCTGGGCCTGATCGTGCCGCTCACCGCAGGCGAATTCGACCTGTCCGCGGTGTCGACCATGTCGCTGGCGGCCATGACGATCGCGGTACTCAACGTCCAGCACGGCTGGTCGCTGCTGCCGGCCATTCTCGTCGCGATCCTCGCGGCGGTGTTCGTCGGCCTCGTCAACGCGTTGCTGGTTGTGCGGCTGCAGATCGACTCGTTCATCGCGACACTCGGCAGCGGTACCGTGGTTCTCGGTGTCGTGCAGTGGATCTCGGACTCGACCTCGGTCACCGGTATCGACTCGGGGCTCGTCGACGCAACCATCGGCACCCGCGTCTTCGGGGTGTCGCTGCAGTTCTACTACGCGCTGGCGCTCGTCCTCGTCGCGGCCGTGGTGTTCCAGTACACCCCGATCGGACGTCGGCTGCTGTTCGTCGGACGCGGCGCGCAGGTCGCCCGGTTGAGCGGCCTGCACGTCGATCGCATCCGCGGTGGCGCGCTCGTGACGTCGGCGTTCGTCGCCGCGCTCGCCGGCATCGTGTACGCCGGCATGCTCAGCGGCGCGGACCCGTCGTCGGGACAGTCGTTCATGCTGCCCGCCTTCGCCGCCGCGTTCCTCGGCGCCACCGCCATCGTCCCCGGCCGATTCAATGCGTTCGGCACCCTCGTCGCCGTGTACTTCCTGGTGGCGGGTGTCGTCGGGCTGCAGATGCTCGGCGTGGCCAGCTTCGTCCAGCAGTTGTTCTACGGCGGCGCGCTGGTGATCGCGGTCGCGCTGTCCGGCGCTGTCCGTCGTCGCACCGCCTCCCGTGGAAAGCGTTGAGTCGGTGCCCGTGACCCCCGGGCCGGGACCGCATGAGTCCCGGCCCGGGGGTTCTGTCTGCCTCCCTGTGTTGCGCCGCTGTCACGGTTGCGCAACACGTCGAGGCTCGTGCGTCGATGCAGCGCCGACGGCCACGACTGCCGACCGTCGACTCGCGCAACGCGTGTGTTACCGAGGCGGAACGGAATCGCCTCCCTGCCCGAAGGAGACTGCGCAGTATCCGCGAACGAGCGGTCGTCTATCGGCAGAAGTGAAAGGCAGAGAACATGTTTCATCTCGGATGGTTTCTCGGGAGCGGCTTCGGAATCCAGCCGTGGAACCCTGCGGGAGGCGACGGTGTGTACACCGGTGCGAACATGCGGGATTGGATGAAGCCCGACCTGTACGTCGATCTGGCAGCATCGCTCGAGCGCGCCTGCTTCGACTACATCCTCATCGAGGACACCGCGATGGTCGAGGACAGCTACAACGGATCCGCGGAAGTATCGCTTCGGCGGGGCTTCATGGCACCGAAGAACGACCCGATGCCGCTCGTGCCGCTGATGACCCAGCGCACCAAGCACATCGGCATCGTTCCCACCGTTTCGACCATCCAGTACCACCCCTACCTCGCTGCCAGGCTCTACACGACGCTCGACCATCTCACCGAGGGACGCATCGGCATGAACGTCGTCACCTCCGTCACCGACCGTGTGGCCCAGAACTTCGGCTACGACCAGCATTTCGACCACGACGAGCGGTACAAGATGGCCGAGGAGTGGGTCGAGGTCGTCAAGCAGCTGCAGCACTCGTGGGACGTCGACGCGGTGGTCGCCGACGACGTGAACGGCATCTACGCCGACCACACCAAAGTCCACCCCATCAACTTCGAGGGGAAGTACTTCCGCTCCCGCGGCCCGCTCAACACCATCCCCGGGCCGCAGCGGGACATCCCGGTCGTCTCGGCGGGTGGCTCGGTGCCGGGTCGCGAACTCGCGGCGCGGCACGGCGACACGCAGATGGCCATGTGCAAGACGGTCGAGGACATGAAGGCCTACCGCGAGGACATTCACAGCCGAATGCTCGCCCACGGCCGCAAGCCCAGCGACATCAAGCTGCTGTTCCTCGCCACCCCGATCGTCGCCCCCACGGACGCGGAAGCGCAGGAGAAGGCCGAGGCGCTGCGCCGCTACCGGTACACCGACGCCGCGGTCGAGTACAACCTGTGGAACATGAGCTACACGAGCGGCGGGCGAATCGACTTCGGATCGATCGACCTCGATACCCCGGTCGATCAGATCGACCTGTCCAAGGGCAACGGCGAACGGTCGTCGATCGCCAACCTCTTCCAGGACACCGAAGGCAAGACCCTTCGGGAGGTCGCGGCGGAGTCCTTCCAGATCACCGACCTCGGTCTGGTCGGCAGCCCGGACACCGTG
>NZ_JADZGH010000156.1:33201-43873 GCF_015865005.1 Rhodococcus sp. CX | reverse complement strand
TTCCTGCTGTACTCGCCGATGACCCGCCACAGCATCGCGGAGATCGCCGACGGCCTCGCGCCGGCGCTGAAGCGTCGCGGAGCGATCCGCGACGGTTACACCTACACGACCCTGAACGAGAACATCCACGAATTCTGACCCGGCGGAATCCGGTCGAGGACTGCATCTGCCCGGTGCGGTCCTCGACCGCGTTCGGCAGACCTGCCGGCCGCCGGGGATTCGGAACCCGAGAGGCCGACGAGTATGAACGAGAACGTCATCATGAGACAACGAGCCACCCATCCGCGAGCGGTGGGCGGATCGGCGGGTAACCGCAATACCCTCTCGCGGCGAGTGCACGACATGCTGCTGGCCTCGGTGCGGGAGGGAATCTACGCAGAAGACCAGGTACTCGTCGAGGATCAGCTGATCGCCGCTCTCGACGCCAGCCGCACCGCCGTGCGTGAAGCGCTTCGGAAACTGGCGGACGAGGGAGTCGTCGTGCGACATCCGCGCAGCGGCACGATCGTGGTGAACACCGGAGTCCGGATCGCGCTGGAGGACATTCGCGTCGCCGACGCCCCGTCGGACGAGATGGACATCGTGATCACCGAGCAACGCACCGTTCCCAGCACCTCGTTGCTGAGAACCAGACTCTCGACATCGGATCGACGACTGCGGATGATGGAGAACCACTTTGCGCTGAAGGGGGCGGTGATCGGGATTCGCACGGCGTACTTCCGATCGTCCTTCGACGCGGTGAGCTACGAGGGCCGGGCTGCGATGAGCGAGGTCGCCTCTCGATTCTTCGGCCGGACGGTGTCCCGGATCGACACGTCGATCGGGGCGACGACGGCGGACGGTCGTACCGCCCGGATTCTCGGGATATCGGAGGGCTCCGCGGTCGTCGTGCGGAACCAGACCTTCTACGATTCTCACGAACGGCCGATCCAGATCGCCTTCGATCACTACCGAGCCGATCGCGTCACATTCGTCCACGGCCGGCCGTCTACGGTATCGGTCGCGTCACCGCACCTGCACGCGACAACCGGTGGGCCACAGCCGGATTGAGAACCTCCGCTCCATTGAGCGAATTTCCCGGCTTCGGGTGGGTCTGCCGGTGTAACGATCCCGAAACGCCGATGGGGTAAAAAGACCCGGTACCGGCGTGACGTTCGGTATCAGGGATCCAGGAGGCACAGTGCCACAGGAAATGCTTCGGGAGGATTCGCCTGCCAGAGGGGCGACCAATCAGACACGTCGCGCATACGGCCTCATCCGATCGCTGATCAGGTCGGGCTTTCTGGTCGACGACGAGCAACTCGTCGAGGACCGTCTCGTCAAGACCATGGGCATTCCGCGCGCCCGGGTTCGGGAGGCGCTGCAGCAACTCGCCGCCGAAGGCCTCGTGGAACGTCGCCGCCGTACGGGCACGCGGGTGCGGCAGGAGTACTTCCAGGTTCCCGTCGACGACATCCTGCCGTGGCACACGCCACCGGGATTCGCGGTGCGGCAGACCGACAATCGCGTGGTGCCGTCGGGGCCGTCGATCCGGTCTCGGCTGGGCACCCACGACACGCACGTGGGGCTCGTCGAGCACGTCTTCGAGCACGTCACGGGTTCCGGCGTGGAGCCGCTGGGCGTACGGATGGCGTACTACCGCGAGCAGTACCAGCAACCCAAGGTGTGGCAGCGGTGTCCGAGTCTCGCCGACGCCTTCGAGTTCGTCTACGGCGTCCCGCTCGGCAAGGTGGACACGGTGATCGACGCGGTGGCCTGCGATACGGACACGGCCCGCGTGCTCGGCCTGCGCGAGGGTTCCCCGGTGCTCATGCGCGAACAGGTCCTCCGTGACGTGGAGGGGACGGTGCAGGAGTACACGTTCTCGTACTACCGAGCCGATCGGGTGTCCTTCCCGCTCGGCAGTGCTCCGGAGAAGGTGGCACTGTGATGTGCAGCTGACGATCGGCTCGAAGGCTACGTGCCCGCATTCCTTCGGAGGAATGCGGGCACTCTTGCGTTCGGGGTGGTTGAAGCTGCGGCGAATTCGAGTTCGTCCTTGGCGTTTTGATCGAGACCTACTGTGATCCGTCGCCAACTCGACGTCCGTGACCTGCGCAAATCGTTCGGTGACAGGCTGTGTCGCAGAGGGTTACACGGCGCAATCGACGCGCAAATGCCTCGACCATGCGGCGCAATCGATACCGCATTGACTGGTCGTCGTCACTGAGGCGAACGAGTTGTGTGGTGTCGCCGTGAACTCGATCCCGTGCCCGACCGATGCGCTGCATCGCGGGCGTGTCGCTAGAACCGGAGAACGCATGAAATCGATCAAGCATACGGCCGTCGGGGTGCTCTTCCTCGGTGCGTCGCTCGCACTGTCCGCCTGTACGGCGGCCACCGACGTCGGATCGGACGACACTTCGGACAAGACCCTTTCCGCCTCGGCGCAGGAATGCGTCGACGGTGTGCAGACCCGTCTCGCAGCCGCGACGGCACCGGCCGAGCTGATCGCGCCGACGGCACCGCTGGACCTGGCAAAGCTCCAGGGAGACACCATCTGGTTCATCACGGTGACGATGAACCAGTTCTCGGTGGACATGGTCGAAGGCGTCGAGGAAGCCGCCACGGCCGCCGGGATGAAGGTGGTCCGCTACGACGGTCAGGGCATGACCAACCGATTCAACGAGGGAATCGAACAGGCGGTGGCCCAGAAGGCGGCCGGAATCATCCTGGTCGGCATCGATCCGAGCGTGGTGTCGTCGGCACTCGCCTCTGCCGCGGCCGCCGGCATCCCCGTGCAGAACACCCTGAACACCGATCCGGACGACGCGATTCCGGCGGGCATGTACGGAAACCTCACGTCGGACTTCAGCGCCGACGGGGCGATGGCCGCCGACTGGGTGATGGCCGACAGCGGCTGCGCCGGCAACCTGGCGATCATCTCGTCCACCTCGGTCGCCGTGTGGGACAATCTCGCTCAGGGCGCGAAGTCGCAGATCGAGGCAGAGTGCCCCGACTGCTCGGTCACCATCATCGACGTCGACGTCGCCAACGTGGCGACCGACGTCGGCAGCCAGCTGCAGACCACGCTGCAGCGTGATCCCGACATCGACTACATCTTCCCCGTGTGGGACAGCGCGGTGACCTACGTCGATCCCGTTCTGTCCGCGGCCAATTCCAAGGCCAAGGTCCTCAGCCGGGACGGCCTGCAGCCGAACCTGGACGCGATCGCCTCCGGTTCCGGTCAGGACATGGACATCGCGACCCCGCCTCCGGGCTGGATCGGATGGCTCGCCGTCGACGACCTGGCCCGCGCGATGCTCGGCGAAAGCGCTCCCGGCTACGTGATTCCGACCCGCGTCATCGACGCCGACAACGTGGGCGATGGGGGCGTCGAGTCGATCTCGCCCGAATACGCGGACTACCAGTCGGCATTCAAGTCCGCATGGTCCTCGGCTCAGTAGCCGGCCGAACAGGAGATCCTCCGCATGACGACTTCCGCCACAACCCCTGAAGTGACCACCCCGGAAGCGATACCCGCTCCCGTGACGAAGAGTTCGTCCCGCTTCGACGGAGCGTTCGAACGTTGGGCGCTCGTCGGTGCGCTCGGGCTGCTCGTCCTGCTGTGCGTCGCCACGCTTCCACAGTTCCGCACGGCATCGCTGTTCACCACGATGCTCAACGCCCAGTCGCTGGTGCTCCTGCTCGCCCTCACCGCCACGATCGTGCTGCGCCTCGGAGACTTCGATCTGTCGGTCTCGCAGACGATGGTGGCGACCGCAGCCATCGTCGCCGTGATGACCAAGAACGGATATCCGGCCTACGTCGCGATCCTCACCGCGCTCGCACTCGGTGCCCTCGTCGGTGCGATCAACGCGCTCATCGTGGTGCGGGTGGGCGTCGATTCGTTCGTCGCGACCCTCGGCTCGTACACGGCGCTGGCAGGATTCGCGTACCTGATCACCGACAGCCGGATCGTGGCCGGCGTGCCGGACGGCTTCGTCAACTTCTCCCGTTCGCAGCTGCTGGGGCTGCCGATGATCACCTGGTACGCGTGGGTGCTCGTCGTGGTGCTGTGGTACGTCTACCAGCGCACCCCGCTGGGCCGGTACACCGTCTTCATCGGCGGCAACCGTGCCGCAGCACGCCTGGCCGGCATCTCCGTCGACCGGATCCGGACGTCGGCCTACATCGTGTCGGGCCTGCTGGCCGCGTTCATCGGCATCTGCTTCGCCGGATACTTCGGGGCCGTCGACCCCAGCGTCGGCGCTCAGTACATGCTGCAGCCCTTCGCGGCGGCATTCCTCGGAGCGACCGCGATCACCGTCGGCCGATTCAACGCCTGGGGCACCGTGGCCGCCCTCTACCTGCTGACGGTGGGTATCACTGCGCTCCAGCTGCTCGGTGCGCAGACCTGGGTGACCAACGTCTTCTACGGTCTCGCGCTCATCGTGTCGGTCACCGCCGCCAAGCTGGTCGGCAAGCGCCGGGCAGGAGCCCGGACATGACGGCCCTCAACGTCCTCGGGCTGCGCAAGTCCTACGGCGGTGCGGTCGCGCTCGACGGCCTGAACCTGTACGTGCGCCCCGGCGAGGTTCACGCCCTTCTCGGCCAGAACGGTTGCGGCAAGAGCACATTGGTCAAATCGCTGACCGGTGTGGTGACGCCGGACGAGGGGTCGGTCGAGGTGTTCGGCCGAACCCTGACCCTCCCGGTGGACGCTCCGCACGCGCACGGTATCGCCGTCATCCACCAGGACATCGGTCTGGTCGACGACATGACCGTCCTCGAGAATCTGGGTGCGAACGCCAAATACGGTGCCCGACTGCTGTCGCCGGTGCGTGTCGGACGCGAGAAGGCCATCTACCGCGAGCTGATGGACCGGCTCGGCTTCGACTTCCCGCTCGACGCCCAGGTGTCGACCCTCAGCCCCGCCGAGCGCGCCCTGCTCGCGGTGGTGCGGGCGATGCGCCTGATGGACGGGAACACGGACGAGCAGCTGTTCATCCTGGACGAACCGACCGCCGCGCTGCCTCGTCCGGAAGCATCCCGGCTGCTCGGGCTCATGCGCCGGGTGGCGGACGCCGGCGCAGGCGTGATCTTCATCAGCCACCGGCTCGCCGAGGTGATGGAGGTGTGCGACCGGGCGACCGTGATGCGCGCCGGCCGGGACGTGGTCGAGGTCGCGATCGAGGACACGTCCCGCGCCGAGCTCGTCGCCCACATGCTGGGGCGACGCATGGACGACTTCTACCCGGCTCCTCCCACCGTCGAGCTCGGCGCCCCGCGCCTGACGGTGCGGGGCCTGACCGGACGACGCGTCACGGACGTCGACCTCACGGTCCGCGCCGGCGAGGTCGCCGGCGAGCAGCATCGGCAGTTCTTCCTGCCCCATGCCCGCCAGTCCGGTGACGCCGACGACCTCGCCGGCGACGAGAAGCCGGTCGCCGGAGCCGTTCTGGTGGACGGAACCGAGCTGCGGGCGGGTGATCCGCGGCAGGCGATCGACCACGGGATGACCCTGGTGCCGGGAAACCGGCTGCGCGACGGCTGCTGGGTGGAAGGTACCGCGGAGGAGAACGTCATCCTTCCCGTCGTGCAACGGCATCGCCGGTGGAAGGGGCTGGACATCAAGGCGATGCGCAAGCGTGCCGCCCAGCTGATGACCGAGGTGAACGTCCATCCGAACCGGCCCGAACTGCCGATGTCCGCCTTCAGCGGCGGCAACCAGCAGAAGGTCGTCTTCGCGAAGTGGCTGCAGCTCGAGCCCGGGGTTCTGCTGCTGGACGAACCCACACAGGGTGTGGACCCGGGTTCGGCCAAGGACCTGCTGGCCGACGCCATGGCCGCGGCGACGAACGGCGCTGCGGTGGTGGTGTTCTCCGGTGAACACGAACTCCTCGCGGCGGTGTGTCACCGGGTGCTGGTGCTGCACCACGGAAACCTGATCGACGAACTGTCCGGCTCGCGACTGACCGAACAACAACTCCTCGAAGCGTGTGAATCCCCGGCGGACGACGCGCTCCTGGCAATTCACTGACCATGCCGTCGGATCCCGACGGCACAGACTCGCGGTTCCCGCGACAGCGGAACCGCGTTCGACGAAGAGAAGGACCACGAACATGACTGCAGATCCGTTCCGTCTCGGCTGGTTCGGCAACCTCGCTGCCCCCGAATGGAAGTCGCCGTACAGCGGCATCGACGCCACCACCAACTACTTCAACGGCCGCTTCTACGTCGACATGGTCCGGAACCTCGAACGCGCCGGCTTCGACTTCCTGATGATCGAAGACTCGCTGATGGTCAGCGACATCTACCGCGGCACCGCCGAGATCGAACTCAAGCACGCGCGGTACGCACCGAAGATGGATCCCGTCGTGACCGCCTCGATGCTCGCCGCGGCCACCGAGCACATCGGGATCATCGCCACCGCCTCGACGACCTTTTACCACCCGTACCAGCTGGCCCGGCAGTTCGCGACCCTCAACAACCTCACCGGTGGGCGAGTGGGCTGGAACATCGTGACCTCGAGCGAGGACCTCGCCGCGCAGAACTACGGCCTCGACAAGCTGCCGGAACACGACCTCCGGTACGAGATGGCCGAGGAGTTCGTCGACGTCGCGATGAAGCTGTGGGGTTCGTGGGAGGACGGAGCCATCCTCGCCGACCCGGAGAGCGGCTACTACGCCGACTACAAGAAGGTTCATCCGATCCACCACGAGGGCCGCTTCTACAAGTCCCGTGGACCCCTGAACGTGCCTCCGGGCCCCGGTGGACGTCCGGTGTTCTGCCAGGCCGGCGGGTCGCCGCGCGGCCGCGACTTCGCCGCCAAGTACGCCGACGTCATCCTCACGATCCCGCACGGCGTCGAGGGAGCGAAGGAATATCGTGCGGACATCCGCGCTCGCGCGGCCAAGTTCGGGCGCAACCCCGACGACATCAAGGTCTTCTCGGTGGTGTACCCGATCGTCGGTGAAACGGAGCAGGAGGCCAAGGAGAAGAACGCCGCTTGGTACGCCCGCAAGGAGCACAACTTCGAGGTCCAGATGGCGCACTTCGCGGCGACCATGGAAATCGACTTCTCCCAGTTCGATCCGGATCAGCCGATCCCGGACGATGTTTCGACCAACGGGCATCAGAGCCAGCTCGAGGTCTGGCGCAAGCAACTCGGCGGCCGCACCATCCGTGAAGGCTTCAGCGGAATGCGCGTCCAGACCACGGAGATGGTGGGTACCCCGGACTCGATCGCCGCGCAGATGGACGAGTTCATGCAGGAGGTCGGTGGCGACGGTTTCCTGATCTACGGACAGCCCATCAGCCGCCAGTCCATCGCGGAGATGACCGACGGTGTCGCTCCCGCCCTGCAGCGTCGCGGGCTTCTGCGCACCGACTACGCCCACTCCACGCTGCGCGAGAACCTGCGGTCGTTCGTCTGATGATGCACCGCTTCTATGTCGACACGCCGTGCGGGCAGATTCATGCCCGCACGGCGGGGTCGGGCCCCGAGATGGTGCTCCTGCTGCACCAGACGGCCGCGTCGTCGGCGATGTACGAAGCGTTCGCCGCGAAGTTCCTCGAGGCGCGATACGGCGAGCGCTACACGCTGGTCGCCGCGGACACCCCGGGATTCGGTATGTCCTACGTTCCGCGTGAGCAGTACGCGCTGGAGCGGTGGGCCGACGACATGGCCGCCGTCCTCGACACCCTCGGCGCACAACGCGCACACGTACTCGGTCACCACACCGGCGCCGCGATCGCCGCGACGATGGCGGCGCGCCATCCCGACCGGGTCGAGAGTCTGGCGATGGTGGGTGCAACGGCCATGACCCTGGAGGATCGGACGCGGTGGCACGCGGGGGTCACCGCGATGACACCGACCATGGACGGCGCGCATCTGCTCACGGCCTGGGAACAGGTGGGCACGATCGACGCCGACCTGACCTACGCGCCGGATCTGGTTCTCCGGCATCGCGAGGTGGTCGACAAGCTCCGGGCCGGCGTGCGCTGGCACGAGGCCTATCTCGCGGTCTTCTCCACGGATGTCGGGGCCCTGCTGGAGACGGTCACCGCGCCGGCGCTGCTGCTGTGCGGAACCTCCGACGTGCTGTACCCGTACGTGCCGGAGACCGTGCGCGCGATTCCCCACGCGCGATTCGTCGCCCTGGAAGGCGGCGGTTACATCCTGGACCAGGATCCTGCCGCGATCCTCGAGCACTACATCGGATTCCTCACCGACATCTCCGAGGAGGTCGAATGCCCACCAGTCCCGTAGTCGTGTGGTTCCTCGAACCGGACAGCGCAGCCACTATGCTGCGCACGATCGTCCAGCTCGATCTCGCGGGCGCCGACGCGGTGGTCCTGCCGGGCGGTGCCGACTGCCCGGAGGCGCTGCTGCTGGCAGCGGCGGCATCGCGTCGCGCCCCGCGGATCGGCGTCGTCGCGGAGATCTCCCCGTGGTGCCAGCCGCCCTTTCTCACGGCACGCGCTCTGGGAACCCTCGACGCACTGACCCGCGGCCGGGCCGGATGGTTCGTCTCCGGTCGTGACACCGGAACCGTGAGCACCGACGACAGCGGCCGGTGGTGCGCCGGCACAGCGACAGAGGCCGAGCGCCAGGACGCGCTCGCCGACTATCTCGCCGCGACCGCTGCCCTCGGAAACTCGTGGGAGCCCGATGCCCTGATCGCGGACGTGCCCTCCGGCCGGTACGTGGACGCGGACTGTGTCCACGTCACGAACTATCACGGCCCCTACTTCTCCACCCGCGGTCCGCTGAACGCACCCCGCCCACCCCAGGGACGCGCGGTGCGGTTCGCCGAATACCGCGAGGGAACAGCGGAATCGGATGTCGCCGATGTTCTCGTCGTCCGGTGCGAGGAGGACATTCGCGCAGCGCGGGCGAGTGCGGACTGCGTGTTGCTGCGGGTCGCCGGGGAGGCAGCGGTGGCGCCTCCGGTGACGTCCGCAGACGGATACGCATTCTCTGCCGTATCGGGTCGACTCATCGGGCAGGTGTTGCACGAGAAGCTCCCTGCGCTCGTGCCCACCCCGCGAGGCGGATTGCTGCGCGACCGATTCGGTCTGAGCGCCTCCGACTTCGAATTCGTCCCCTATCACGCCGAACAGGAGGTGTCGGCATGAGCGAGCCGATGACGCTCGGATGGTTCGTCAACTACATGCCCACCGGCTGGAACCGTCCCTGGGCGGGGCCCGATCCGCGGGCGTGGACAGATGGCAACTTCTACGTCGACATGGCGAAAGCGCTCGAACGCAGTTGCATCGACTTCATCATGCTCGAGGATTCGAGTGTGGTGCCCGAGAACTTCGGCGGCGACATGGTGGCCGAGTTCAAGGCCACCGTGAAGGCACCCAAGCACGATCCGCTTCCGTTGGCGGCGGCCATCTCCCAGGAGACGAGCCGGCTCGGAGTGGTGACCACGATGAGTACGAGTCTCTACCCGCCGGATCGGCTGGCGCGGATGCAGGCGACGCTCGACGAACTGTCCGACGGCCGGGGCGGCTGGAACATCGTCACCTCCTTCGAGGATCTCGCCGCCCAGAACGTCGGCCTCGAGAAACTGTGGGAGCACGACGAGCGTTACCTCCGCGCCGACGAATATCTGCGCGTGGTCTCCGAGATGTGGTCCGGCAGAGGCGGAGTCGAGTTCGACGGCCGGTACTACCGGGTGAGTGGTCCCGCCGCTCCCATGGGCCGGCAGGACCGTCCCGTCCTGTGCCAGGCGGGCGGGTCGCCGGCGGGCATGGATTTCGCTGCCGAGTGGGCCGACCTGATCGTCTCCGTTCCAGTGGGTATCGACGCCATGAAGAAATACCGCGACGGAATCCGGGAACGGATCGAACGCAGCGGCGGCGACCCGGACCGATGCCGGGTTCTGTACATGGTCACCCCGATCCTCGGGGAGACCGACGCGGAAGCGGTTGCGAAGCGGGACCGGATGTACTCTCCGGAGTCGGACAACTTCCTGCGCCGGATCGTCCAGTTGTCGAACATCTCCGAGATCGATTTCTCCACATACGATCTCGACGCGCCGATCCCGGAGGATGCGACCACCAACGGGGCTCAGAGCATTCTCGACACGATGAAGCGGCTGACGCGGGAGTCCTCTCTCCGGAAGGTTCTCGGCAGCACGGGGGAGTCGACCTCGCTCGATCTGGTCGGCTCGCCGGCCACGGTCGCGGACCGCATGGAGGAAGCGATGGAGGTCGTCGGTGGCGACGGTTTCCTGCTCTTCCACGGCGGGGGAGGGCTCATCACCCGGCGCTATCTCGACGAGGTGCTCGACGGCCTGATCCCCGAGCTCCAGCGTCGTGGGCTCGCCCGCAGCGAGTACGCGGAAGGGACGTTCCGGGAGCGACTGGACCGGTCGATGTCCGTCGGCCGGTAGCGGCGTTTTTCCGTATCAATCAGCCGACGTCGCGCAGTTTCCGCAGGTGATCCACGTGTGGACGCGAAGTGCATCGGCGCAATATGTACGCCACATTCAGGTCGCATTCCCGACACACACGTCGGGTCGAATACCCGGTGACGGGCGGAACGTCTCGCCCGAAAGGAGATCCACATGAAGGTCACTGTCGTTGCCGGCAATCCGAAGCCCGGCTCCCGCACCCTCGACGCGGCGAACCTGCTGGCGACCGCGCTCACCGGAGAGGCGCCCGACCACGTCGTGGA
>NZ_JADZGH010000156.1:31349-33191 GCF_015865005.1 Rhodococcus sp. CX | reverse complement strand
GACGACGCGGTCAAGGCGGCCGTCGAGACCGTCGCCTCGTCGGATCTGGTGATCTTCGCCAGCCCGACTTTCAAGGCCACCTACACGGGCATCCTCAAGTTGTTCCTCGACCAGTTCGCCACCGGAGACGGACTGCGCGACGTGACCGCGGTGCCTCTCATGCTCGGCGCCGGACCTGCGCACGCGATGGCGCCGGACCTGCTGCTCAAGCCGGTCCTCGTCGAACTCGGCGCGACCTGCCCGGCGCCGGGCCTGTACCTGATCGATTCCACCTACACCACCGACACCCGGATCGCGGACTACGCCGAACGTTGGTCTGCCGCAGTACGATCCACCGTCCGAACGGAGGCATGATGACCACTCCCACCCTCGACGGCGCCACCCTGCGTCGAGCCTTCGGTCACGTCCCCGCGGGGGTCGTCGCGATCTGCGCCGACACCGGAACCGAACGTCTCGGCATGGCCGCCAGCACCTTCGTGCCCGTCTCGCTCGACCCGCCGCTCGTTGCGTTCTGTGTGCAGAACACGTCGACCACCTGGCCGAAGCTTGCGGCGCAGCCCCGGCTCGGCATCAGCGTTCTCAGCTCCGAACACGACCGTGCGGCCCGCGTGCTCGCCGCCAAGGACGGCGATCGGTTCGCCGGTATCGGCACCGAAACCCGGGACGGCGGAGCGCTGTTCGTCGAAGGCTGTGGTGTCCGGATGGACGTGTCGATCGAACAGCAGGTGCCCGCCGGGGACCACGCGATCGTCGTGCTGCGCGTCCACGAACTGCACTGCGAGGAAGCCGAATCCACGGTTGAGCCGATCGTGTTCCACCGCAGCGCATTCCGGAAGCTGGTGGCGTCATGAGCCGCATCGAGGCGGCGCTCGACGCGATCCGCGCCGGACGGCCCGTACTCGTCTCCGACGATGCGGACCGCGAGAACGAGGGCGATGTCATCCTCGCGGCGCACCACGCGACGCCGGAATGGATCGCGTGGACCGTGCGGCACACGTCGGGCCTGCTGTGCGCGCCGATGACGGGGGCGCGGGCGGATGCCCTCGACCTGCCCGCGATGGTCGCCGACAACCAGGATCCGAAGCAGACCGCCTACACCGTCACTGTCGACGCTGCCCGGGGCGTCACCACCGGGATCAGCGCCGCGGACCGCGCCACGACGCTGCGGGTCCTCGCCGATCCGACCGCCACCGCCCGGGATCTGATCCGGCCCGGACACATCCTGCCGCTGCGGGCCCGCGCCGGTGGAGTCCTCGAACGCCCCGGTCACACCGAGGCCGCCGTCGACCTGTGCGCGCTGGCCGGCGTACCGCAGGTCGGGGTGATCGCCGAACTCGTCGCCGACGACGGGTCGATGATGCGGATGCCCGCCATCGAGGACCTCGGAGCTCGCCACGACCTGCCCGTCCTCACGATCGAGGAACTGCGCAACTACCGGGCCGTGCACTCGTTCCCGGCTCCGGTCGTCCCGACCGGCCGGATCGTGCGCGGCGACGAAACGCTCATGCCGACGCGGTTCGGGACGTTTCGGGCCGTCGGTTACCTCGACCGGCAGACCGGCGCCGACCACGTCGCCCTGCTTGCGGGGACCCCCAGCGACGGGTCGCTGGTGCGGGTGCACTCGGAGTGCCTGACCGGGGAGTCGTTCGCGTCGCAGCGCTGCGAGTGCGGTCCGCAACTCGACGCCGCGCTCGAACGGCTCGCCCAGGACGGCGGGGTGCTCGTGTACCTGCGCGGACACGAGGGTCGGGGGATCGGCCTGCTCAAGAAGCTGGCCGCCTACCGGTTGCAGGACGACGGGCTCGACACCGTCCAGGCCAACCTCGAACTCGACGAACCCGC
>NZ_JADZGH010000156.1:29154-31242 GCF_015865005.1 Rhodococcus sp. CX | reverse complement strand
ATCCTGCACGATCTCGGGGTGCGGTCGGTGCGGCTGCTCACCAACAACCCCGCCAAGATCACGGGTCTGGAAGACAACGGGATCTCCGTGATCGGCCGTGAACCCCTGCACGTCGGGGTCGTGCCGGCGAACGTGCGCTACCTCGAAACCAAACGGCGCCGCATGGGGCACATGCTGCCTGCAGCCGAGGGCTGACCTTCGGCGTCCGTTCGAAAGCTCCTCGCGAGGGTGCGGCCTGTAGTGGAATCGAGCGTGATCAGGACGACTCGGCAGGAGTGATCGGCATGCGACCCACCGGCATCACGGCAAATCTGAACGTCCCCGACATCGAGGAGGCTCGAAGTTTCTACACCGACTATCTCGGGCTCTCCGTCGAAGAGATGAACCTGGGGTGGGTGGCTCGGTTCAAAACTCCGGACGGGCGGGCCGTCGTCCAGCTCGTCAGCGGCGACGCGACCGCACCGGTCGATTCCGTGCTGTCCGTCCACGTCGGCGACCAGGTGGAAGCGGCTTACGAGGAGGCGCAGCGTCGGGGGTTCGACATCGTCTATCCGCTGACGACGGAACCGTGGGGTGTGCGTAGGTTCTTCGTGCGCGCGCCGGACGGTTCCGTCGTCAACATCGTCAGTCACTCGGACGATGCCGGATAAGACGCGCTACCGGAGCGGCTGACGAGAAAGACAGCAGCGCGATGCCGGCATCGCGCTGCTGTCTCTCCCGACTGCGGCACCTGACTATTGCGAAACGCCCTCTCCGACGGACGCGGCGTCGAGAACCGGCGCCTCGGTTCCGAGGTGCTCGGGGCGGAGTGCCCGCTCGCCGGCGACCTGCGCGGCGATCTGTTCGAGCCGCTCAGCGTGCTCGGGGTCGATGGTCACGTCGAGGGCGCCGACGTTCTCCCGCAGGTATTCCTTGTGCCGGGTTCCCGGGATCGGGACGACGTCCTCACCACGGGACAGCACCCACGCGAGTGCGACCTGGCCGGGTTGTGCGCCGATCTCGGTCGCGATGCGGGCGACCTCGTCGGCCAACAGGCGGTTGGTCTCGAACACGTCCTGCGCGAAGCGCGGATGTCGCGCGCGGCGGCCGGTGACGTCGGCGGGCTGCTGCAGGCGGCCGGTGAGCCATCCGCGTCCGAGCGGTGAATACGTGACGATGCCGATACCGAGTTCGCGGACGACGTCGGCCGTGGTGTCCTCGATCTGCCGGCTGAACAGCGACCATTCGTTCTGGATCGCGGTGACCGGGTGGATGGCGTGTGCGCGGCGGATGGTGCCGGGGCCGGCCTCGGAAAGGCCGATGTAGCGGATCTTTCCGGCCTCGACGAGTTCCGCGAGTGCTCCGACGGTCTCCTCGATCGGCACCTCGGGGTCGACGCGGTGCTGGTAGTAGAGGTCGATGTGGTCGATGCCGAGTCGGCGCAGCGACGCCTCGACGGCGGTCCGGACGTACTCGGGGCGGCCGTCGACGGAGCGGTGGTCGGGGTTGGTGTCGCGGTCGAGTGCGTTCCCGAACTTCGTCGCGATGATCAGGTCGTCGCGGCGGCCCGCGATGGCACGCCCGAGCAGGATCTCGCTGTATTCCGGTCCGTACACGTCGGCGGTGTCGAAGAAGTTGATGCCGAGGTCGATCGCCTCGTCCACCAGCGCGGTGGACAGCGCCTGCTCGTCGGCGTCGGCCGAGGTGGTGAAGCTCATGAAGCCGAGTCCGAGGGCCGATACGGACAGTCCGTCGCTGCCGAGTCGGCGCGTGGGGATGGTTGTCACTGGTCGTTCGCTTTCTCTGGGTGGTGGGCTAGATGCCGACGTATCGGCTGCTCGCGGAGTGGTTCTGCCAGCCGGTTTCGCCGACGTAGCGGTTCTCCGGCCGGTCCAGGCCGAGGTGGTCGCGCAGCGTGGTGCCGATCCTGCGCAAGCGCGGCATCTTCCGCCACGAGTACACCGGCACCACGTGGTCGACGAACGGCTCGAGCCCGGTCGGGAACGAGTCGGCGTTGAGGTTGAATCCGTCGGCCGCCTCGCCGAGGAACCACTTCTCGATGTCGTCGGCGATCTGTTCGGGCGTGCCCACGATTTGCCGGTGCGCACC
>NZ_JADZGH010000156.1:23084-29143 GCF_015865005.1 Rhodococcus sp. CX | reverse complement strand
CGAGCGCGAGGGTGGACTTGTAGAAGCCGGCCGACGCACCGAACCGTTCGGTGTCGAGCAGGTGATAGGGGAGCGGCTTGTCGAGTTCGAGGTCGTCGGGTTCGAGCCCGAGCTTCGTGGCGAGTTCGGCCTTCTGTTCGTCGGGGTCCAGGAACGAGTCGAGCAGCGCCTTGCGTTCGAGCGCTTCCTTCTCGGTGCTCCCGACGATCGGGAACAGGCCGGGAAGCAGCAGGATCTGATCCGGACGGCGACCGTGCCGTTGTGCCTGTGCCTTGAGGTCGCGGTAGAACTTCTGGGATTCCTCGAACACGGTCTGCGCGCTGAACACGGCGTCGGCGTACTTGGCGGCGATGTGGGTGCCGCCGTCTCCCGCCTGCACGATCACCGGACGTCCCTGCGGTGTGCGGGGGACGTTGAGTGGGCCGCTCACGGAGAAGCGTTGTCCCTCATGGTCGATCGCATGAATGCGGTCGACGTCGGCGTACTGCCCGGTGGACCGGTCGGCGACGAGAGCGCCGTCCTCCCAGCTGTCCCACAGCTTGACCAGGACCTCGACGAATTCCTCGGCCCGGGCGTACCGTTCCTCACGGTCGGGGAGCGAGGTGAGCCCGAAATTGGCTGCCGCTTCGGGATTCTGGGTGGTGACGAAATTGAGGGCCGCGCGGCCGTGCGTGACGTGGTCGAGGGTCGACCAGCGCCGCGCGATGTTGTACGGGTCGTTGAACGTCGTCGAGATGGTCCCGATCAGGCCGATGTGCTCGACCGCGGAACCGATCGCAGCGAGCAGCACCGAGGGTTCGAGCGAGTTCCACGTCTGCTCGGCGACGGTACCGGGGAGGGCCGGGCCGTCGGCGAGGAACAGGGCATCGAAGGTCCCGCGCTCGGCGATGCGCGCGATGTTGCGGTAGTACTCGATGTGGACGATACCCAGCGGGTCGTCCTGGATCCGCCACGCGGCCGGATGTTTGCCGGCGTTGAGCGCGTTCGTGTTCAGGTGCAGCTGACGGGTTCTGGTCATGTGATTCTCGGCGTCCTCGAAAGATGGTGCGGGAGCGATGCTGTCACTGGTCGGAAACCGTGATGTGGTCGAACACGGGATTGAAGACCTTGGCGATGTCGTAGTCGTGTTTGACACCGCCGGCCGCGTACGCCGCCTTCACGATGTTCTGCTGCGAGGCGATGAACTCCGGATCGCCGACGCGGTAGAGCCTGCCGTGCTTGCCGTTCTCGAAATTGATCTTCGCGATGTCCGGGGCCTGCTTGAGGACGTCCTGCAGGATGCCCGTCACCTCGGCCTCGTGCGCCGGGTACCACTCGCTCCACAGCTTGCTGAACCGGGCGAAGAAGTCCTCGGCCGCGGCGAGTTTGCCCGCGTCCGCCAGCACGTCCGGCCGGGTGATGAACCCGGCGCCGCCCTTGACGCCGAATTCCTCGTTGGTCGTCAGCTGCACCGCGTCACCGGACTCGATGGCCTTGGCGACGTGGGAGTAGCTGGTGACGACCGCATCGACCTGCCCGGCGGCGAACGCCGCGGCGGCGGCCTGGTTGTCCGGCAGCTGAACCGGTTCGATATCGTCCACCGTCAGCCCGGCATCGGCGAGGATCTTGACGTATCCGGCGTAGATGTTGCCGCCGAAGTTGTAGGCGACCGTATGTCCCCTCAGCTCTTCGATCTTCGAGATCCCGGCGGACTTCTTCACGAAGAGCGCCGGGGCCGGATAGGGCGTGCCCTCGTAGGCGAGACCGGCGATCGTGTAGATCTTCGGATCGGCGTTGCCGAGGTCGTTTTCGGCGTTGGCGGCTTCGAAGGCGGCGGTGTTCTCGCCGACCAGACCGAAGTCGGTCGCCTTCGAATACAGGGCCGAGATCTGAGCGGCCGGGCCGGCGATGACCGGGGTTTCGAGGGTGTAGGGCAGGTCCTCGAACAGCCCGGATGCCTCGAGCAACGCCGGATAGTCGGCGGTCTGGAAGCCGAACGTCAGGGTCACGTTCCGGGGGTCGTCGTTGTTCGCGCTGTCGGCGCTGCTGCACGCGGACAGACCGGCTCCCAGCGCGAGTACGGCGGTCAGGGCGGCGAGCCGGCGGCCGGCGCGGGCGGCGAAACGGGCAGGGACGGACACGAGGGGTAACTCCTTGTAGGTGATGGTCGAGCGCCGGGCGGGTCGGGTCAGTTTCCGATCGCGGCCAGCGCCGCGGCGCGCGCGGCGCGCCCGACGCCGAGTTTGTCGAGCAGTGCCTGACGCAGATCCTGGAAGCGGGCGTCGCTGCGTCGCCGCGGTTCGTCGATGTCGACGGTGATGTCCACGTCGATGTTGCCGTCGGAGAGGATGAGAATTCGGTCGGCGAGCAGGATGGCTTCGTCGACATCGTGGGTGACGAGCAGCACCGCCGGGTTGTGTCGGCGAATGAGTGCCCCCACCAGGTCGTGCATGCGGATGCGGGTCAGCGCGTCCAACGCCGCGAACGGCTCGTCGAGCAGAAGCAGCCCCGGCTCGGTGGCGAGCGCACGCGCCAGCGCGACACGCTGTGCCTCACCACCGGAGAGCGTCACCGGCCAGGCGTCCGCGTGTCCGGCCAGTCCGACCTCGTCGAGCGCTGCGACGGCACGGTCGCGATCGCGGCGGACGTGGCGGCTGCCGAGCACGACATTGCGCCACACCCGCCGGGCGGGCACGAGCCGGGGTTCCTGGAATACGACGGACCGGGACCTCGGGACCACCACCGTCCCGCCGTCGGCGGCATCGAGACCGGCCAGGATGCGGAGCAGCGTCGTCTTGCCGGTTCCGGACGGTCCGAGCAGGGCGACGAAATCGCCTTGCCGCAGTTGCAGATCGACGCCGTCGAGCACGGCCCGGTCGCCGAACACCCGCCGGACACCCCGGGCGTCGACCGCGAACGGACCTGTCTCGCTGCCGGATTCGCTCGGCAGAGAGTTTTCAGATGGTGACACGGGGCCTCCAGGGGAGCGCGAAACGTTCGATGATCCGCATCACCACGTCGACGACGATGCCGAGCGCGGCGTAGATGAGAATCCCGGCGATGACGATGTCCTGCCGCTGGTTCTGATTGGCGTTGTTGAGCAGATAGCCGATGCCCTCCCGCGCGTTGATCTGCTCGGCGAGTACCAGGGCGAGAAGTGATACGCCGGAGGCATATCGGATGCCGGTCAACGCGGACGGAAGCGCGGTCGGCAGGATCACGCGCGCGGCCAGCCGCCAGTTCTGCAGACCGAACGTCTGCCCAGCTTCGATGAGTTTCTTGTCGACGCCGCGCACCCCGTGGTACGTGTTCAGGTACACCGGGAACACGGTTGCCGCCGCGATGAGGATCAGCTTGGGCTTCTCGTCGATGCCGAACCAGGTGATGAACAGCGGCACCACCGCGATGAACGGGATGGTGCGGAGCATCTGCAGCGGAGCGTCGAAGATCTCCTCGCCGATCTTCCACAGACCCGCGAACAGGCCGAGGACCAGACCGAACGTGACGCCGAAGAAGAGACCGATCCCGGCCCGCCGGATCGAGACCGGCAGCGCTTCCTGCAGGTCGTTGTTCGACCACAGTTCGCCGTACGCGGCGAGGATCTTGCTGGGCGGCGGCAGGGTGAACTCGTCCGCCCAGCCTAGAACCGAGGACAGCTGCCACAGCACGATGAGTGCAACGGGGACGAGGAACCGCAGCACCCGCCCGCGCCACACCCGGGCGGCAGCTCCGATCCTGCCTGCCTCGGTGTTCGGACTGAGGTTCTCGACGTCCGGCCGGACAGGTGGGGCGTCGGCTGCCGTCGACGCGGATTCGCGCGAGATGTCGACGGCGGTCACGACAAGCTGTCCTGCGGCTGGGTGAACGCGTTGAACGGGACGGTGTCGTCGGCTTCCAACTGGGCGACCAGGCCGAGTTCCCAGGACAGGTACTTGCGGAACCCGGCCTTCTGAACCTCGGGGTCGCTCTCGCGCCAATGGGTGAAGACCACATCGTCGCGTCCGTGCAGCAGGTTCTCGTCACCCGACTCGAGTTGTTCACCGGCCGCGACCCAGGCGGCGGTACCGCCCTCGAGGACCTCGACGGGTCGCTGCGTCGCACCGGCCAGATCCGCGGCCGCATAGATCGCAAGGACACCGTCGGACGAGGTCAACACGATCGCGCCGTCGCCGGGGATGTCGGCGACGGAGTTCACCAGCCGGGACCGAAGTGCATGCACCGCACCGGGAATGTGGCCGTCGCGGTAGTCGAGGCTCGGCTGCAGGTCGACGACCTGCGCGGTTCCGGCGGCAATGTTGTCCTTCAGCGTCGCGGCATCGACGGTCGTGACGTCGCCGGGCAATCCGAGCAGTTGTACTGCCGGGCCGGTGCCGGTCTCGAGTGCCTCACCGTCGAACGCGTTCTCCAGTACGTACACCTCGCCCCAGCCGACCTGCACGATCCACGACGCCGCGACGGTTGCGCGCACGGAGTCGTTGTCGACCAGCACGATGCGGGCGTTGTGGGTCGCGATGTAGCGGAACACCCACGGGGCGACGTCCCAACTCGGCGCCGAGACGGTGCCGGGCAGATGGCCGGCGGCGTACTCGTCGGGAGTGCGGACATCGAAGACGTAGAGGGTGCGCTCGTCGGTTTCGGTGCGGAACTGCGCGAGGGTCGCCTTGTCGATCGACCGGATTCCGAAGCGATCGCGGAAGCGCTCTGCGGCAGCGTGCGCCTGGTCGAGGGAAGAACCGGTGGGAAGCGGCGCGGCCGAATGCTTGCCGTGGTCGAGTTCCAGCCCCTCCAGAACCCACGACTGCGTGCCACCCTCCAGCGCGACGACCGAGTTGGGCAGTCCCGCGTTGATCAGGACCTGCGCTCCGAGGATGCTGCGGGTCCGCCCGGCGCAGTTGACGACGACGAGCGTCTCGGGCGACTTCACCACTTCGGCGGCTCGATAGACCAGTTCCGCGCCCGGAATCGAGGTGCCGCCCGGCAGGCTGTGGTTTTCGAACTCGCCGATCGGGCGGCTGTCGAGCACCACGATGTCCTCGCCGGCGGCGACCTTGGCGCGGAACTCCGGAACGCTGATGTGAGGCGTGCTGTAGACCTCTTCGATCCATTCACCGAACGCCTGGCCGACGACGTTGTCGCCACCGAACTGGACCGTGTAGCCGGCATTCGCCCAGGCGGCGATCCCGCCGTCGAGCACGCGTACATCCACGTAGCCGAGCTCGGCGAGCCGGGACGCGGCCCGCTGCGCGAGGTCGTCGTCCTTGCCGCCGTCGTAGACGATCACCGGCGTGGAACGTCGCGGAACGAGCGCGTCGACGCGCAGTTCGAGGCGGCTCAGCGGGACCGCAACACCGAGCAGGATCGAGCCCTCCTCGGCCGTAACCCGGGCCTCGCGGACGTCGAGGAGCGCGTATTCGTCGTGGATCGACAAGAGATCGTGCAGTTCGTCGGCTGCGATGGTCGACGTGGTGACAGTGGGCATGGGGTGTTCCTCCGAGGGACGTGAAGTCGGTCAGTAGTAGATGAAGCCGGGAATGCCGCCACCGGCGACGATTCCGTCGCCGGTGATCGCGGCACTGCGCGGCGACGCGAGAAAGGCCACGACCCAGGCGACCTCCTCGGGTTCGACAACTCGTCCGATGACGTTGTCGAGGTGCGATTTTCGGGTCGATTCGTTCACGAAAGCGCGGTTCCGGAACTCCTCGAAACGTTCGGTGCGCGTCGCGCCCGGGTGCACGACCGTCACGTTGATGCCGTACTTGCCGAGTTCGTCCGCGACGTTCTTGGTCAAGGCGGTGACGCCCGCATTACGCACGGAACCGATGACGGACACGGTCTGCCGCGAACCCGTGCCGCTGATGTTGATGATCCGGCCCCAGCCGTTCTCGATCAGCAGGGGCGCGACCGCGCGAATCGTGCGGAGATAGCCGATGACCTTGACGTCGATCTGCCGGTGAAACCACTCGTCGTCGGCGTCGTTGAAACTCGGCCCGTGCTGAGCAGGCTGTTCGGCCGCGTTGTTCACCAGGATTTCGATGCCGCCGAACTCCTGTGCGACGGTGTCGACGAGCGCTTTCACGGAT
>NZ_JADZGH010000156.1:17482-23074 GCF_015865005.1 Rhodococcus sp. CX | reverse complement strand
GCGACCGGCGATGGCGACCGAGGCGCCCTGTGTCGCGAGTTCCAGCGCGATCGCATAGCCGATTCCGGTGCCCCCACCGGTGACGATGGCGCGTTTGCCTTCGAGTTCGAGACCCATGTTCGAGTTGTGACCGTTCCTTGTAGTTCACCCTGGTTCCGCGCGAAAACCGCGATTGCGGAATGTATTCCGATCGCAGGGATGTCACGACGCGGCCGCACCCGGCTTGCGGGCACGATGTGCTTACAGAACTTAGGAACAAGAGGTCGGAATCAAACCCTTTTGGCTCACCCTGGTTCTAGGGAGCCGGTCACCGCTGACAAATGCCCTCCGAGTCCACCGACGCAAAAGACAGCCGCGCGTGACTGGTCACGCGCGGCTGTCCTTCTCTGCTGTGGGTACCGGGGGAGACCCTGCGGCGATCAGATCACCGACGACCCGCCGTCGACCGGCAGGTTCACGCCCGTGATGAAACGAGCTTCGTCGGAGGCGAGGAAGAGCAGTGCGTTCGACACGTCGACCGGCTCCACCCACGGCGCGGGCAACGCGAGCAGCGTCCCCGACGCCTCGGCGAACTGCTCAGGGGTAACCTCCTCGAGATCGGGACGGAACAGCTTGTAAACCGCCTCGTTCTGGATCATGTCGGTGTTGCAGTTGGTGGGCGACACGACGTTGACGCGGATCGAGTGCGGAGCCAGTTCCATTGTGAGCGTGCGCATCAGACCGATGACTCCGTGCTTCGACGCGACGTAGTGGCCGAATCGTGCGAATCCCTTGGCACCTGCGTCGGACGACGTGATGACGATGGTGCCGCCGCGCCCGCCTTCGACGATGTGCGGGATGGCGGCCTTACAGGTGTTGAACACGCCGTTGAGGTTGACGTCGATGACGTCGTTCCAGTCGCCGACGAGCAGGTCCGGAACCTCGTCGCCGAACTGGAAGATCCCCGCGTTGGCGGCGACGATGTCGAGACGGCCCAGCTGTGCGACCGCGTCGTTCAATCCCGCTGCGAGCCCGTCGTAGTCGCGGACGTCGGCGGTGTAGGAGACGATCTTGCGGCCCTCGGCCTCGACGAGCGCGACCGTCTCGGCGAGATCCGCTTCGGTGGCGGGATGGTAGAACTCGGCGGTGCGGCCGACCTCGCCGCACACGTCCATCGCGATGATGTCGGCGCCTTCCTGCGCGAGGCGCACCGCGTGGCTGCGGCCCTGCCCGCGCGCGGCGCCGGTGATGAATGCGACCTTGCCTTCGACTCTTCCGGTCATGTCGACTTCCTTGTCTTGTGTTGCAGCAGTGGATGTTCGGTGGCGTCAGTCGCCGAGGTCGAGTTCGCCCATGCGTGCCCATTCGACGCCGGGGATCTCAGTGTTGAGGATCTGCGGGGTCCGGGCGAGCGCGGGACGCATCGCGTCGAGGCCGGCGCGGAAGTGCTCGGACGCGACGTGTGCGGACCCGGCGTCGCCATCGCGGAACGCCTCGACGAGCACGAACTGGTTCGGGTCGTCCACACTGCGGGACCATTCGAACCACAGATTGCCGGGTTCGGCGCGGGTTGCATCGGTGAAGTCCCGGGTGCGGTCGAGCCAGGTGTCGGCCTCCTCCGGCCGGACGGTGAATTTCACGACGATGAAGATCATGATTCTCCCTTTGGAGGGTGGAAAAGGGTGCGGCGCAGCACGAATCGAGCGCTGCCGGCGCCGCAGGGAGTGGGGGAAGGGATTCCGGGCTCACGCCCGGTGTGTCACGACAGGTTGTAGCGGTACGAGACCTTGTGCATTTCCAGTTCCATGAACGCTTCGAGGTCGCGGATCCCGCCGAGGGCGGGGATGCGCCGGTGGAGCAGTTCGTGGAGGTGGTCGTTGTCGCGGCACACCAGCTGCATGTAGAGGTCGGCGCGGCCGATGCAGGTGGAGACATAGGTCGATTCGTCGAGCGCGGTGAGCTCCTGGACCAGCCGGTCCTGCGCGCCCGGTTCCACCTTGATCAGGACGAACGCGAGGACGCTGTACCCGAGGCGGAACGGATCGGCGATCGCGATGACGTTGAGCGCGCCGGACTCCTGCATGCGGCTCGAGCGGATGCGGACGGTTCCCTCGGAGACACCCAGCTCGCGGGCGATCTGCCGGTAGGGCATGCGGCCGTCCTCCTGGAGGAGGCGCAGGATGCCGCGGTCGATGTCGTCGAGACCGTCGCCCGGGTTCTCTCCCGAGTTCTGGTCTCCGTTCGACGGGTTCGGCATCTTGCGCATCCGCTCAGTTTAGGAGATGGTCCGGTGACGCGGCTCAGCCACGCCGACCGTCGAACTCGTCGTCGGGCACGAGCACCGCGCGACCGCGGATCCGTCCGTGGTGCAGGTCGTCGAGCGCCTGCTGGAAGTCGCTGAACCGGTACTTGACCGTGTGCAGCTTGACCTTTCCTTCCGCCGCCAGCGCCATCAGTTCGACCAGGTCGTTGTAGGTGCCCACCAGGTTGCCGACGAAGTTGATCTCGGTGCTGATGATGTCGATGGTCGGCACGTCCAGGCGACCGCCGTACCCGATGACGTAGTACGACCCGGCGCGGCGCAGCATCCCGACACCGGCTTCGATCGCGGTGCCTTCGCCCACGAAGTCGAGGACGGCTTCGGCGCCGTTGCCGCCGGTGAGGTCGAGGACCTGCTGCGTTTCGGTGCCATCGGCGACGACGGTCGCGTCCGCGCCGATCTGCTTCGCCAGATCCAGCGCATCCGGGGAACTGTCGACGACGACGATGCGCGCGGCTGTCATCGACTTCAGGACCTGGATGCCGATGTGCCCGAGACCGCCGGCGCCGATCACCACGGCGGTGTGGCCGGGACGCAGGATCGCGGCGGCCTTGCGCGCGGCGTGGTAGGCGGTGAGCCCGGCGTCGGCGAGTGCCGCCACGTCGGCCGGTTCGAGCGACGGATCGAGCTTGACGACGCTGCGCGCCGAGGTACGCAGGTACTCGGCCATGCCGCCGTCGGTGTCGATGCCGGGGAAATCGGAGTGCGTGCAGTGCACGTCGTCGCCACTGCGGCAGGCCAGGCACAGGCCACACGTGGCGAGCGGGTGCAGGATCACCGAGTCACCGACGGCGACGTTGGTGACTGCCGAGCCGATCTCGGTGACGGTGCCGGCGTTCTCGTGCCCGATCGTGTACGGGAGGGCGACGGAACTCTTGTCCTTCCACTGGCCCTCGATGATGTGCAGGTCGGTGCGGCACACTCCGGCGCCGCGGATCTTGACGATCACGTCGTGCGGGTCCCGCACGGTCGGCTGGGGCACCTCGTCGAGGGAGGGCTGGGTGTCGTAGGCGTGGACGCGGATGGATTTCACGGGTGGCTCCTGGAATCGGAAACGGGGGCTGGTTCGCTGGATGCGGTGTCGAGGGGCAGAAGGGGGTCGTCGTGGACCCGCCACTCGATCGTCGATTTGTCCTGAATGCGCTGGCGGTAGTACCAGAGCACGCAGGCGATCATGAGAATGCCGATGCCGGTGACGGTTTCGCTCAGGCCGCCGTAGCCGGTCAGGCCCGGGTTGAGGATGCCCACGGCGATCGCGAACGTGTTGATCGCGAACAGGGCGCACGCGATGACGACCCACGGTTTCGCGAGGCGGATCGGACGGATGATGTCGGGGCGGTCGCGGCGGAGCAGAACGAACGCGCCGACCGCGAGGGTCACCGCGGTGAGGTAGCCCAGGTTGCTCGCGAGCAGGATCGCGATCGGCTCCCCGAGCACGATCAGGATGATGACGTTGATGAGCATGTCGGTGGTCAGGGCACGACCCGGGACGCCGTAGCGGTTGAGCTCGCCCAACTGGCGGATCGTGCCGCCGGACTGCGCGATGCCGTACAGGGATCGCCCGCCGTCGGCGGTCGCCGTCATCATCGCGATGACGAACGCGGCCATCACCGGAACCTGGCCGAGCCACGCATACGAACCGAGAATGTGCTCGAACGCGATGCCGATGTAGTTGACCGGGTTCGCGCCGATCGTCTGCTCGCCGAGGGCGCCGACCACGACGTAGGGCACGAGAATGTACAGGCCCATGATCATCAGGGCGGAGCGGCGCAGCGCGCGGGAGGTGTCCTTGACCGGATCCTTGTACTCGGCGGCGAAGCTCGCGCACACCTCGGTGCCGTAGGTCGTCCAGGCGGTGATGTAGAACCAGACGACGATCACCTTCCAGTCGAACGGCGAGCTCGTGCCGGTCCAGCTCAGGCGGGTGATGTCGAAGTCGGCGCCGGACGACAGGAATGGTCCGACGACGAGGACGGCCAGGCCGATCACCAGCAGGGCACCGGTGATGCGGGCGACGCCGGCGGCGATCTTGATGCCGAAGTAGTTCAGTGCCCAGGCCGAGACGATCGCGCCGATCGCGATGAGATAGGGCAGGCCCAGTTCGTGGCCGATGGGCAGGCGGATCGCGATGTCGTTGTCGGGGAAGAACGCCTGCTCGATGAGGGTGCCGAGCACGACACCCTCGACGGACAGCGACAGCGACCAGCCCATCCAGTAGCCGAACGCGGCGATCGCACCGAGCGGCGCGAAGTGGCGCTTCCAGCCTTCGTAGGCGTAGACCGAGATGCCGCCCGAGCGGTCGGGGAACATCGCGGCCATCTCCGAGAACAGGTGGCTCTGGAGGAAGGCGAAGAAGCACGCGACGGCCCAGATGGAGATGGCGGTCCAGCCGCCGATCGCGCCGACGGTGTAGCCGAGCGTGAGGAACAGGCCGATCGGCATGTTCAGGGCGAAGACCATGCCGTCACGCCAGGTGAGCGTGCGGACCATGTGCTCGGGTGCGGGATCGGAACCCGATGTGTCGAGCGAACTCATTGGGTGGCCCCTTTCGAGTTGCCTGATGAGTGGAGGGTACGTCGGCGCTCACGGCGCGGACGAGACCCAGAGTTCGAGGTCGGCGACGGGAGTGCGTGCCGCGATCCACTGGCGGCAGCGGACCATGAGCCGGGGCTGGCCGATCAGGCAAGCACCCGTGAGCAGTCCGTCGCGGGCGTACAGGTAGGCGAGGTCGTCGGGGTTGCGGGAGAGGACGCGCAGGTCGTCGTGCCCTGTGATGTCACCGACGATGTCGATACGCCGCCCGAACTGGTCGGACCACACGTACGTCGCGGCGGTGACGGTGCGCTTGTCGTCGCACGCCAGGTTGTGCGCGACGACCTTGGCCTGTTCGGCGGCCGAGGTCCAGTGTTCGTGACGGTGGGGCGTGCCCGCGTCGTCGGTCCACGCGCAGACGTCGCCGACACCCCACACGTGGTCGCCCGCGCGTCCGGTCGCGTCGCAGATCAGTCCCGCGCGCGTGACCTCGAGACCGCTGCCGGCGAGCCACTCGGTCGCGGGAACCGCACCCACCCCGACGACCACCGCGTCGCACGGCAGCTCGGTTCCGTCGTCGAGGACGACGGACTCGACCGTGGTGGTGCCGCGGAGTTCGGCGACGGCCCGGCCGCACAGCAGGTGCACCCCGTCGGCGCGGGCGATGTCGGCGAGGACCGCAGCCGCGTCGTCGCCGACGCTGCGGGTCAGGGGCACGGGTTCGAGCTCGACGACGGTGACATCGACACCGAGACGCCGCG
>NZ_JADZGH010000156.1:13753-17472 GCF_015865005.1 Rhodococcus sp. CX | reverse complement strand
TGCGCGCGGCGTCGTCGGCGGTGCGCAGGGTGAACACACTGTCCGGTGCGTCGGGGAAGGGATTGCGGGGCGTGGCCCCGGTCGCGACCACGAGTTCGTCGTAGTTCAGCGAACGGGCGTCGGTGTGGACGGTGCGCGCGGCGGTGTCGAGGCGGCGGGCGGTCTCGCCCAGGTGCAGGGTGACCCGGTTGTCCGCGAACCATACCGCGTCCTGGAATGCCGTCGAGGCGGGTTCGTCGTCGACGAGCACGGACTTGGACAGCGGCGGCCGGTCGTAGGGCAGATGCGGTTCGTCGCCGATCAGGGTGATGTCGCCGTCGAAACCTTCGGCGCGCAGGCCCTCGGCGACGCGGAACCCGGCGAGCGACGCACCGACCACAGCCACGTGCGTCATGACGCCGTCTCCTCGAGTGTGAGGGCAGCCGCGGGGCACGAGCGTACCCCTTCCCGCACGTCGGCGAGGCGGTCGTCGGCGACGGTCGCCTCCAGGAGGTCGACCTTGCCGCTGTCACCGAGATCGAAGATGTCCGGTGCCGCGACGACACAGTTCGCGTATCCCTGGCATTTGCCAAGATCCACAAGGATTTTCGTCATCGTTCCGACTTTCGTCGTAGGGAGGTCAGGACGAGAGTGCCGTGACCGCGGTACGCATGAACGACTGCAGCGGGCTCTCGCTGTCGAGAAGGAGTCGTCCGGCGCGGACCCGGCCCGAGTTGTAGCCGATCTGCTGGATGTCGGTGGCGCGCTTGTCCTCGATGAGGGTGCGGTCCCACATGTCGAGCCATTCCTTCACGACGATCGGGTCGGCGCCCGGCTTGGCGTACATGTCGACGAACGCCCACGACTTCTGCGGCCCGACCGGCTGGATGCTGCCGATGAACCCGACATAGTCGTCGAGCGCGAAGAACGACGACGGGAACGTGAACGCGAACCGGAAACCCTTGAGGCCCTCGGGATCCACGTTCGTGGGAAGCCACTTGATGGGACCGGCGTGCCAGATGGTGTTGTCGGACGAATCGATCGCGTAGTCGTCGGGGGAGGTGTGGTACGTCTTGCCGAAGCTCGTGCTGTGCAGGGTGGGGCAGTGGTAGCACTCGACGGCGTTCTCCGCCCACAGCTTCCAGTTGCATTCCATGTCGTACTCGTAGCGGATCTGGAATTCGTAGTCGCGCAGGTCCGCGTTGAGTTCGTCTGTGCGGGAACGGATATCGGCGGTCACGGTGGCGAGGGGAGCAGCGTTCGGATCCGGGTTGACGAAGATCCACTGATCCCACCGCTCGACGGAGACGGGTTCGAGGGAGATCGTGGAGCAGTCGAAGTTCGGCTCGCGCTGCGAACGCGGGGCCGTCTTGAGCTTGCCGTCGAGGCCGTACGTCCAGCCGTGGTACGGGCACTGGAGCAGCGGCTTGTTGCCGTTCTCCTCGGCGATCGAGTGCAGGCGATGGCGGCAAACGTTGACGAAGCCGCGCAGTTGGCCGTCGCGGCCGTGCGTGACGATGATCGGGATCGCGCCGGCGCGGGTGACCGCGTAGTCGCCGGGCTTGGCGACCGCGGATTCGTGGCACGCGTACTGCCAGGACTTGGAGAAGATCTTCTCCTGTTCGAGCTGGTGGATCTCGGGTGCGTAGTAGAAGGGCGCGGGCAGGGTTTCTCCGGCGTCGAGGTCGGAGAGGAGCCGGTCGACGGAGGGAAGCGCGTAGCGGTCGCGCACGTCGTCGAGGGAAATCGCCACGAGGGGGTCCTTTCGGTGGGGGAGCGCACGGGGCTGTTGTGTGCGTCACATCGAATTGCGTACCAGCATGGGCTCACAGATACGCAATGTCAAGAAAAAGCGTGAAATAGACTGCGCATTGCGTAAAGTTGCAGGTACCCGATGGTGGGAATGCGTCGCCGCGACGCGACGCGACCGCGCGGACCCGCGGGATCCGAGAGGAGGGCGGTAGGTTGGCCGGCATGAAATGGTGGTCGCTCGGCGGGGCGATAGCGTGCGAGGTCACCGCCACCCTCTCGCTGCGTGCTGCCACCGACGATCCCGTCTGGTACGTGCTCGTCGTGGCCGGCTACTGCGCGTCCTTCGCGTTCCTCGCCCGCGCGTTGCGGTTGATGCCCGTGGGTGTCGCCTACGGAATCTGGGGCGCCGCCGGCATCCTGCTGACCGCGGTTGCCGCGACCGTCCTCTTCGGCGATCCGATGACCCCGCTGATGGCGCTGGGCATGGCGCTGGTGATCGCGGGAGTGGTCATCGTCGAACTGGGCTCGCATCCCAGAATCGACCCGGTGGACGAACGTGACGACGAGGTCGCGGCACGGTGACCTGGCTGATTCTCGCTGCGGCGATCGTTGTCGAAGTGGCAGGCACGATCTGCCTCAAGTTGTCCGACGGTATGGCCCGCACCCGCTGGGTCCTGGCGACCGTCTCCTGCTACGTCGTCGCATTCGGGCTCGTCGCACTGGTGCTGGCGCGCGACGTTCCCGTCGGCGTCGTGTACGGCATCTGGGTCGCCTGCGGGGTCGCGCTCACCGCAGTTCTCGGGAGGCTTCTGTTCCGGGACCCTCTCACTTTCCGGATGGTCATCGGCATTGCGCTGATCATGGCGGGAGTTGTTGCGATCGAGGTCGGTTCGCACTCCGCGTGAGGGTTACCGCAGCCGCCGACGAGAAAGACAGCAGCGCGGTGCCGGCATCGCGCTGCTGTCTTTCTCGACTGCGGGTCTTGCAGGGCGCGGCGGTGACCCCGATAGTCACGACGATGCGCGCACCGAGCGGGACATCCGCGGCCGTCCGGCCTTGAGCAGCCCCGCCGCGACCACGATCTGGCCGACCATAGGCGACGTCGGCAGCGCGAGCAGTTCCCAGCCGGTCGACGCGTAGCCCAGCGCCCACACGACGATGGCGGCGGCCAGCGCCACGGTCGCGACCTGCCCGAGTGTCATGAGGTTCGCGGCCCAGTTGCGTGCGCGCTGTTTCACGAGAGACACCGATCCAGCGATCACTCCGGCGACCGCGCACGGTAACCCGATCAGGGTCGGGAGTCCCAGCACGAGTCCGGTATACGGGCCGACATCGACAACCCCGGAGAAGACGAGCTGCGGTACGGCGATCACCCACATCGGCACGGTGCACAACACCGAGACGACCGACACGGCCCAGAGTGTTCTCATCGCACCAACCTAGCCGAAAGATGCCCTACTGCACGGGATGACGACCGCGAGTAGGCGGCGAGGTTCGGAGCGTTTCCAGAGCCGCAAATGAGAAAGACAGGCGCGCGCGACCGGCATCGCGCTGCTGTCTTTCTCGATTGCGGCTACCGGGGCGAGGGCACTGCCACACTCTCCCGCGGCGCTTCGGATGAGAGTGTGTGCAATTGTGTTCGCTGGGCGGACGTTCTCGCGCACCGGAACGAACCGCGGGGGGAATCGACAGGGGGAGCAGTGACCGGGGAGTACCGTCGGCAGGCCGACGTCATCGAGTTCTGGCGTGCCGTGGAGTTGTTCAGTCCACAGCAGGTTCCGAAGGTCGACAGGTTCGACAGTCTGGAACCGGTCGAAGAGGTGGCCGCCGAAATCCCACTGCCGTGGATGTTCTGCCGTCAACTGCGCCAGCCGTTGCGCCGGAAAGGCAACGAGCGACAGTACATCGTCTACCTCGGTGTCTATCGAATCGACGAGGTGTGGACGGCCGTCGACGGGATCCTCGATCCGGGTGCCGAGAACTACGAC
>NZ_JADZGH010000156.1:6645-13743 GCF_015865005.1 Rhodococcus sp. CX | reverse complement strand
GGCCGGCCGGGGAATGTGCGCTTGCTGCGATCGTCCTGGACAAGGAGGGTTGCTACATCCCGGAGTCCGAGGTGTTGTCCGGCCTTGCGTGGGCGGCAGGTCGCACCCGCAACCCCGGACCCGGGTCACCGTCGTGGTTGCGCGGATTCCGCGAGGCGCAGGAACAATTGACAGAATTGCTCGACGACGGGCAAGAGGTCGACGTGCAACGAGGCGGCCGGCGCCCTCTGAGCGTCGGGATGCTCACCGACCTGCGGAATCGCATCGCGACCTTGACCGGGCTGGAGGGCATGGTCGACTGCGCCGAGATCAGAGTGCGCTCGGTGCAGGTCAACCAGTCCGACGGCATCGACGGCACCGACTTCCTGAACAGCTTCATCGCCGATGATCTCGATCGGGTGGCGGAACAGGTCGCTCACGGTGACATCGGTACCGGGCTCGCGCAGTACCTCACCGACGACACCGGGCTCGACGTGGCCGCCCGGGTCGACCTGAGCGCCGTCCCCGAAGCATCGCTGGCGGCCTGCCGCCCCGCCGCGACCCCGCCCGGCCGCTGGCCGAGCAAACCCGAGCATCCCCTCGCTCTCGGCCAGCAGTTCGCTGTGAACACCATCATGGACGAGTTGCACAGCGGCGCCGGAATTTTCGCGGTCAACGGTCCTCCGGGCACCGGAAAGTCCACGCTGCTGCGCGATCTCGTTGCGGCGATCGTCGTCGAACGCGCAGACCGGCTCGCGGGCCTCGCGAACCCGGCCGAGGCGTTCGCGGCCACCCCGCACCGCTGGAAGACCGGCGACTATACGCGGATCGTGCAGCGGTGGACCGGGCCGTTCCATGGATTCGAGATGGTGGTGGCGTCGTCCAACAACGGGGCGGTCGAGAACATCAGCTTCGAGATGCCCGCCGCGGACGCAATCGACGGCGAACGATTCGAGATCGACTATTTCACCGACATCGCGACGGCGTTGCTGAACGTCGACGCCGCCGGCGATGCCGAACCGGCCCGGGCGTGGGCGCTGACCGCTGCCCGGCTCGGTCGCAAGAGCTACCGGTCCCGATTCACCAGCACCCTGTGGTTCGACGGAAAGGCCACGGGGCGGGATGCTCCTGCCAGACGAGGTATCCAGTCGATTCTCAAGAAACTCGAATCCACGGGACCGGAACGTCCCTGGCGAGAGGCGGTTGCCGCATATCGTGCCCGGCGTGACGCGGTCGCGACGATGCTCGGCGAACGTCAGCGGGCCTATGAGCAACTGCGCGAGCGCACGAATCGACGCAGCGAACTGGGGGCGATCGAAGACCAGCTGGCGGCGCACGCTATTACGGTTCGCAGTGCCGTCGAGGCCGAGCACGTACGGCGCGGCACCGTCGAACGAACGCAGCAGGCGAAGACCACGGTCGAAGCGGAACTCGCCGCGCACGATGCGACGCGAGTCCCGTGGTGGCGCATCGGCCGGCAGGCCCGCGAGGAACGACGGCGATGGCAGGCCCATCGCGACCAACTCGCCGAGGCCCTCGCCCGCTGGGACGAGAGTTACCGGCAGGCCTTTGCCGCCCATCAAGAAGCGACGCACGCGCTCGTCGCCCTGCAGGGCACGCAGGACGAACTCACCCACCGGTATCGCGGCACGCGCGCGCGTCTCGCAGAACTCGACTGCGCGCTCGACGCGGCGCGGCAGCGGTGGGGTGCATCGGTCCCCGGTGAGGACAGCGACACCACCCCGGCGAGGGAACTGGCCGCGCCGTGGTCGGACGAGGAGGTCACCGAGGCGCGATCACGTGTGTTCCTGGCCGCCCTCGACCTGCACCGGGAATTCCTCGCCCACGTGCCCACTCAGATGCGGCAGAGCCTGCACGGGGCGACCGACGTCGTTTCCGGAAGCGCACCCCGGGATCTGGATCCGGCCGCCGTTGCCGACGCGTGGCGCGCGTTGTTCTTCGTCGTCCCCCTCGTTTCGACGACCTTCGCGTCCTTCGACCGGGTGTTCCGCGGACTCGGACGGGAAGCGCTCGGCTGGTTGCTCATCGACGAGGCCGGCCAGTCCACGCCGCAGAACCCGGTGGGCGCTATCTGGCGGTCTCGCCGTACGGTCGTCGTCGGCGACCCGATTCAGCTCGAACCCGTTGTCACACTGCCGTTCCGGGCTCAGCAGGCGGTACGCCGCGAGTTCGGCGTGGACGAGCGGTGGCTGCCGGCGCGGTCGTCGGCGCAGTCGATCGCCGATCGCCTCAACCGATGGGGAACGACCCTGCCCGGCGACGAGGGGCCGATCTGGGTGGGTGCACCGCTGCGGGTGCACCGGCGTTGCGACGAGCCGATGTTCTCGATCGTCAACACCATCGCCTACGGCGGCACGATGCTGCACGGCAGGGATCCGCGCCCGCGCGGGCCGCTGCCGTCGTCGCGGTGGATCGACGTCACCGGCCCCTCCAGCGGTCATTTCGTGCGGGCGGAGTACGACCGACTCGTCGAACTTCTCGACGACCTGGCCCGGAGGGGACAGGACATGGGGGAGGTGATCGTGTTGAGCCCGTTCCGGGACGTCGCGCGACGGCTCACGGCGTTGCCCGCGCGGTTCGGCGGACTCACCGCCGGGACGGTGCACACCGCGCAGGGCAGGGAAGCCGATGTGGTCTTCCTCGTGTTGGGCGGCGATCCGGCGAGCGACGGTGCGAAACGCTGGGCCTCGTCGAAACCGAATCTGGCGAACGTCGCGGTCAGCCGGGCGAAGAAGCGCCTGTATGTGATCGGGGACCGCGCGGCGTGGTCGCGGCATCCGCGCTTCGATGTGCTCGCCCGGGAACTGGCTCGCCACGTCGAGCAGTCGGCCCACCCCGATGGATAGGGACGCGTAACAGAGCCGCAGACGAGAAAGACAGCAGCGCGGTGCATGCATCGCGCTGCTGTCTTTCTGGTCGGTGGATACCGGGGGTGAGTGTTACCGGGGGTCAGAACAGCCGCGGGGTCGCGTGCGAGCCGTCGCGTGCCTCGGTGATGCGGGCGTGCCAGCGGTCGACGAGCCACATCTCGACCAGTTCGGGACGGGTGGTCATCAGTGACGCCCACGTCGTGAGCAGATCGACGTACCGGTGGTAGCGGCGCAGCGTGAAGTCGGCGACGGACGGATCCTCGAGCCATCCTTCGTGGACCAGCGTCGACACCCCGTGCTGGTCCAGCAGCTGCGCGGGCCCGGCGTCCGTCTGGACCCCGACCGCCCACAGGTACGTCGCCAAGAGTGGAACGCCGATCCCGGGGGTGTCCGGCCACCCCGACCAGGTCTGCCGGGACGCCTCGGGCAGTTTCTTCGTCTTCGCGCAGTAGTCGAGGACCCCCTTGATCTTCGCGAACCTGTCCCGGTTCTTCGGGGCGCGTGCGTCGCGGACGTCGGGGAAGCGGCGGGCGCCGCGTCGTCGTGGATGCGCACTGCGCCAGGCCGCGCACAGGAACAGCAGGCCCAGTCCCTCGTGGTCGGCGTCGATCAACTCGCTGCCCAGCCGAAGGTCGTTCCGCGGGACGATCGCATCGCCCTCGGTGACGACACGTCCGTCGAGGTTGCGGCCGCGAAGTCGGATCTCGTGGCCGGCGCGTTCGAGGTGGCTGTTCCACCACTCCAGGTCGACGGTGACGCCCTCGTCGAGTACCTGCAGGTCGAACGAGCGCGCCCGGCACCACTCCGAACATGCTTTCGGGGGCTCGAATCCCTCGTCGTAGGGGTGCATTCTGTCGAGATTGCCACGACGGACCGCAAAAACCGGGGCGGGACACGCGCAGGACCGATTAACCACGGTTACGAGTAAGGGCCTCGGCAATTCGGTTCTAGTGCCATGTAAGTGTGTCCGCGCTACGGTTGAAAGTGGCAGTCTCGAGAATCACTGTTCGACCCAGCGGTGAACGTACGCCCGCGTCGTCGCGTGCGGAGGTTCGAAACACCATGGCCACTTACACATTCGACGTTTTCGTCAGTCTCGACGGGTTCGGTACCGCGGTGGATTGGCCCGGGTACTGGGGGAAGGAGGGTCCCGAACTGGTGGCGAGTCGTGCCGAGGCGTTCGGATCCGATCGGATCCTCGTGCTCGGCGCCAACACCTACCGGGACTTCTATCGGATCGTCCGGTCCGGGGACGATCCCACCTTCGATCTGATCAACCGGGCCCGGAAGATCGTTCTCTCGAAGACACTCGAACCGCCTTTGAAGTGGGAGAACACGACACTGATCGCCGAGGACGCGCTCACCGCGATCCCTCGGTTGAAGGCCGAATCCGACCTGCCGCTGTGGTCGCACGGGAGCCTGTCGATGAACCGCGCGCTCATGGCGGCCGGGCTCGTCGACCGACTCGTGATCACGATCTTCCCGGCGATCACCGGCACCAGCGGCCGGAATCCGGTGTTCGTGCCCGGTGCCGAGTTCGACCTCGAACTGCTCGAATCCCACACGTTCGACGGCCGCGTCCAGCAATTGGTCTACGCACCGACCGTCCACAAAAGCCCGCATCCCAATTCCTCGAAAGCAGGTGACAGCAGCATGCCCGGAAACGAATCACCGGCCCTGGAACGGTTCGCCGGAGAGAAGGTCGTGCAACTCCAGACCCGCAAACGCGACGGCACCTGGGTCGATACGCCCGTCAACCTGGTCGTCGACCACGGCCACGCCTACTTCCGTACCCCCGGCAAAGCGTCGAAGAACAAGCGGCTGCGCAACTTCCCGGAGGTACGGATCCGTCCGTGCACGTGGTCGGGAAAGCCGACGGGTCCGCCCGCCAAAGCGACGGCACACCTGTTGTCCGGCGAGGAATCCCGGGCCGCCGGTGAGCTGATCGACAAGAAGTTCCCGCTGGTGCAACACGTCGGGGTGCACCTTGCGCACCGCGTGATGCGCACGTCGACATTGCACTATGAACTGACCGACGTCACCGATCTGTAGCTACGACGCCTCGAATCTCGCCTCCACGTCCGCGGTGATGCCGATGCGATCGGGTTCGAGGGCGAACGTGGGACCGCTCTCCGCGGAGGCGGGTGCCATCTCCGCGCGCATCGCCGACCGCAGCACGGGTCCACCACCCGGGTACGGGGTCGGGGGCGTCGGCAGCCCGAGCATGCCCGGATCGGCGATCGCGACCGCGCGGAAAGTGTTGTATCCCAAGCTCTTCGTGTAGCCCTTCGCTTTATCGAGGGCGTTCTGCACCGCGAGGTCGCGGACTTCGGCGAGCTTCCTCTGCCGCGACTTGCGGGTAATCCACCAGCGCAGGTCGGACACCGTGACGGCCTCGATCCCCGAGACCCGGTCCACGAACGCAGCGACCGCGTCGAATTCGTGGAACGTGACCGTGATCGACGCCGACGACGTGTACCGCCACGGGAGGGTCTTGCCCTCGTTGTTGTACGGGCGATACCGGGTGTGCCGCACCTGGTCGAACGTCCAGCGCTTCACGGGACTGTCGGGACGCTCACGCAGCTCGGTGACGAGACCGGTCACAGTGGCGATCGCCACCGCGACCGGGTCGGCGGCCTGCTCCCGCGTCGCACCGTCCGCGTGTACCTGCAGGGCGACCGTGCATCGGTTCGGGGCGTACTCGCGTTCGGCGTGACCGGCGACCGTGATCGTGACGGGGAGATCGTTCATGCCCGCGAGTGTGCCAGCACGACACGACCTTTGCCGGTATTCGCAGCTCAGGCGTCCTCGACGGCGGCGAGCAGCATGCGGGTGGCGACCGCGACGAGCCTGTCCCGGTCGGACTTCGGCGGACGCAGCAGTGCGATCCGCGAGCACAGGCTGGCGGTCGCGCCCATGATGATGAAGACCAGGTCGTCGAGTGCGGCGTCGTCGAGATCCGGGCGCAGGCGGGCCGGGATGATCCGCCCCAGCGGTCGCAGCGGTCCTTCGACCTCGGCCCAGGCCAGCCCGAACTCGCTCTCACCGGACGTGTACGACACACGCAGCACGGCCGCGTGTTTCTCGAACGCCGCGGTGAGGCTTTCGACGACGGTGACCATCGCGACCGCGGGCTCCTGATCCATCGCCCGGCCGATCGCGGTCGAGAGCGTGGTGGTGATGTCGTGGACCGCCGACATCCGCAGTTCCTCGACGATCGCGTCGATGTCCGGGAAGTAGCGATAGACGGTGCCGATGCTGACGTGGGCGTGCTCGGCGAGGGCGGTCGTGGTGGGACGCGCCGACGGGCCCTTCGCGAGCAGCTCGTGTGTAGACGTGAGCAGATGCTTGCGCATTTCGCGGCTGCTGAGTCGGCGACTTCCGTATGCTTCTACCTGGGGTGTTTCGGTGCTGACGGGAGCTCACAGAAAGTGAATAGTAAGTGAGGATTCCTCGTGTTTCCATGAGATGCATGGAGCGACGGATTCCTCGGGACCTTGCCAACGCAGACATCGCGGTGCGTCGCTACGGGGACCTCGGACACCGGTGGCTGGACGGAATGTGGCAGGCCGATCCGCTGGCCGATGCCGTGGTCGCCGACGACTTCGGGGCCCTGTCGGCGACGGAAGCTGTGCGGGCCGCCCTCGAAGGCGGAATCGACTCGGTCGCCGACGCCCCCGAATCGCTGCGTCTGCTGTTCAAATTCCTCGACGACGAACCCGCCTGGGTCGACCACGACCGTCTCGACAACGCCGCCGACGCGCTGGTCCGGCACACCCCGATCCTCGGCATGGTGCTCGGCGCCGCCTCGCTGGTGCGCGGTGCCGGCAACGAGATCGCCGGTAAGCCATTGGCTTTGACCGGTCGGTACGTCAGCCAACCGGCGGTGCGGTCCGTCGAGGTCGGGGAGTGGTTGCGGCATGTGCTGACCCGCGGTGGAATGCGCCGTGATGCAGCCGGTTTCGCGTTCACCGTGCGAGTCCGGCTGATCCACGCGCACGTGCGTCGCGGCATCCTCGCGAGCGGACGCTGGGACGAGGAGGCGTGGGGAGTGCCGATTCCGCAGTCCTACATGGCGCTGACGATGGCGGAGTTCGGGCACATCGCCGTCGAAGCGATGGAGATGCTCGGGGTGCGGTTCACCGACGAGGAGCGCGACGACATCTACCACCTGTGGCGCTACGTCGGCCACGTCATCGGGATGAGCGACGAGCTGAACCTGTGCAAG
>NZ_JADZGH010000156.1:6212-6635 GCF_015865005.1 Rhodococcus sp. CX | reverse complement strand
CACATCCTCGTCGAGGAGCTGTACCGGCTGACCTCGCCCGGCCCGGGCGACGACGACCGGGAGTTCGTCGTCGCGCTCACCGACGACTACCTCGTCCCGGAACTGGCGAACCTGCTGCCGGGCAACGAGCGCATCAAGCGGGCCGTGTCGCGGACGTTGATGTACGGCCTGCAGCGCGTGTTCATCGGTGACGCCGACGCCGACGCCCTCCACATCTCGGACGGGCCGATCAAGCACGTGCTGCGCCACGTCGGCCCTGTCCTCGCTCTCGTCAACCGCATCCAGGACCGTCGCCACCCGGACCGCGAGCGGGTGACGCTCCGCGCCTACAAGGGTCGCGATGCCGCGATCGAGCGGATGCGGGTCGACTACGGCGTCGAACACGACCTGGTCGACGCGGCGCCGCGCTGACCCAGCCCTACT
>NZ_JADZGH010000156.1:2825-5977 GCF_015865005.1 Rhodococcus sp. CX | reverse complement strand
GGATTCACGCAGGAATTCGGCAGGCGATCGCACATCGGTGAACAGGGCGGGGTAGAACGCCGCCGCGAGTTCACGGGCCGCGGTGTCGTTCACCTTCCACAACGGTGCGACCACCGCTTCGGCGCCGATGTTCAACAGTGCGAACGCCATACCCGCATAGATGCCGAACACCTCGCGGCCCTGTGCGAGCTGGCAGGCATTGAGGAACGCCAGCCGAATCGGGCTCGACTCGACTCCTTCGACGGACACCGGGCTCAGATAGTTGCCGTCGACCAGGTAGATACCGTCGCGCATGCCGGTCGGGTCGAAGTTGCCGTGCACCGCGAGATGCAGCGCGTCTGCCCTCGGGGTGCCGTCGAGGCAGCGCAGGATGTCCCTCATCCGTGCGTCGACGGGCTGCGCCGCATAGTGCGCACGCAGGTGGGCGGCCTCCCGCGCAGCCTCCTCGAGATTCTCACCGCCGGAGTACTCCCCGAAGACGACGGCCATCGAATCCAGTTCGAGGCGGGGAGCGGGAGCGGGGCTCCGGCCGTTCGCCAGGTACGGCCAGCGGCCGATGACGGTCTGCGCACCGAGGAGGGGCGGGTCGTCGTGGCACCACGGGATGCGGGCCAGCTCCCACGGGATGTACGGGTCGGCGGACGCGAGCAGCACACTCGGCGGACCCTCCACCGCGTCGGCCGTGGCCTTCAATGCCTGCCATACCGGATCGGGAATCGCGTCGGCGATACGCCGGCCGACGCCGCGCAGGTAGTAGGGCAGATCGTCGAGGGTCGTGCGGTCCTCGACGCCGTTCAGTAGTTGCCGCACGGTGGTCGCGACCGTCACAGGAAGATCCGCGGCGACGAAACTGCCGTCACCGACCGTCGGATGCGGAGACCGGAAATACCAGAACAGGCGCTGCCCGCCGACGTCGTTGCCGGGCGTGACCACCAGTTCCAGATCGGGCCGCGTGTCCGGATCGGTCGGCAGCACCCAATCGACGCCGGCTCGCTCGGGCTCGGCGGGGACGGCACCGTCGCCGACCACCACCGACCTGGTGGCGATCCCGATCGTGCGACCCTCGATCGCGAACACGGCAAGGATGCTGCGGGCCGGCGTCAGGGCGACGTCGTCGATCGCACGCAACCGGATCACGTCGTACGGATAGGGATCGTCGGGATTCACGGCGATGGTGCGGACAAGCGAGGCGCCACCCAGCACCTCGAAGCCGTCGGCCGAAACCGTCACCGTCAAAGTGAATTCCGTGTCCGGAACCGAGAGAGGTTGGGGACTCGTGACGCCGTGTCCGGGTGACTCCGCGAGACCCACATCCAGCTCGAAGACACCACCCGGGGCGACTCGATCGGGCGCGTCGAGCCGTGCGTAAGCCGTGCGGGTGCCGGTCGACGGTTCGGGTGCCGGGGCGGATTCGAGGATTCGATCCTCCGGAAATGTCTCGGCCACTGTCGCATCCGGTGCCGCTTCGGTTTCGTCGAGGTCGGTATCGCGGTGGACCAGGGCAAGGAGGCGGGCGAGGACTTTCGCCACCGCCCGCACGGTACGTGCCAGGAGGCCGGTCACGGAACGACCGGCCTCCCGAGTCCGATGCTCACCACGGGTAGGCATCACGGATGAACTCCTTGTCCGTATCGGACAGTTCGGAATTGAGATCCGCGGAGAATCCGTCGGTGGTCCACCGGGCCGGAATCGGATACATCATGATCGAGTCCGGATCGGTGGGCGTGGCCGAAACCGACCTCGGGTCATACCGTTTGAAGATGTTGTGCTCGATCGTCGCGGGATCCCAATTGTTGGGCGGACCCGACAGGTCGGCGATGACGGCCCGGCGGTTCCACGCGATCGGACGGTTCGGGTTCTGATGCTCGTGGATGAGCCCGAGCGCATGCCCGAACTCGTGGAGGACGACGCGGCGCAGCTCGTCGTCGGACGACGAGGAAGTGAGCCACCCGTAGTTCATCGTGCGTTCCGCCGGAGGGATCTGCCGGCACTGGGTGCCCAGGTACGACCAGGATCCGTCGCCCTGTTCGAAGCCGATCCGGATGTCCGCCGGACCCGAATCCACAAAGCGGAAAGAGAGATTCGCCATCTTCTCCCCGGTCCATTCCTCTGCGACGTTGCGTACCCGTCGCCGCAGGTCCGGATCGCCCTCGAGGAATCGGACGGTGACCCGATCTCCGACGCCCCATTTCGATTCCTTCAGCAGCGCGGCCCGGGTCTTCTCGGTGGCCTGTGGCGGCAACACCAGTGAACAGAAATGTCGGGCATTGTTTTCGGTCATGGCATTTCCTCGATGGGTTTTCCGGCGGGACGGACGATCCCCCCGGTTCGGGTAGGGGTCAGGGGTTCAGGTTGACGATCGTGTTCTTTCCTCCGGTGTCGATCTGCCGTGTTCCTACGCGACCGATCGCGGCCGTGGATCCGATGTTGATGCACGAATCGAAACTGTTCCGGTAGACGTACATCGGACCGAAGTTCCCGACCCACCGGGCGCCGTCGCCGGCCTCGGCGTAGTAGTACATGAATCGGTTGGTGGTGTTGAGTACATGCGCCATCTGTCCGGGTGCGATGTTCCACCAGCCGCGCGTCCCCCAATTACCGTGATTGCCACAGGTTCCGGGGCTGTAGAACATCACCGCCACCGATACCGTGGCGGGATAGTTGTTGCGAAAGCGGATTTCCATCGTCGATCACCCTTCAGGTGTGTACTGGCGGATCAGGTCGGCGACGGATGCCGTGGGGATGTCACCTTCGCTGCACGGCTCGAGCGCGTGCGCGCCCTCCTCGGACGGGACGTCGGCGACGCCGGGCGAGTCGTCGAATCCGACACTCTGGTCGATTTCCGTTCCGGCGAACACGGGGGCGCCGAAATCGGCGGTGGGTTCCGGTTCGCGAGAAGAGCTTCGGGAATCCGTCATGGTTCCTCCTCGTGGGGATGGTGCGGATTCTCAGTCTGTGCCGGTGCAGTAGCGACGGTCACGAGTAGCGCGCTACCTGTATTCGGCGCCGCTTGTCCTCGACTCCGACGAGGGCGGGTCGTGGATTGTGGGTAGTCGATCGGCGGCTGGGTTCGAGTCACGCTGATTCTGGTGATTGTGTCCACGGGGTGGATGCGGAATCTTCGCGGAAGACCCCGCGTGACAGGAGCCCTT
>NZ_JADZGH010000156.1:0-2657 GCF_015865005.1 Rhodococcus sp. CX | reverse complement strand
GGTGGACCCGCCGGGACGTGGGCCGCCTTGCGTGCCCGCCGCGCCGGGGCCGACGTCGTGCTCGTCGACAAGGGCTACTGCGGGACCAGCGGCGCGACCGCACCGTCGGGCACGGGTGTCTGGTACGTCGCGCCCGAGCGGTCCGCGCGGGAGCAGGCCAAGGCGAGCCGCGAAGCGCTCGGCGGCTACCTGGCCGATCACCACTGGATGGACCGGGTGCTCGACCAGACGTACGAGAACATGAACCTGCTCGCCGACGAGGGCCGCTACCCGTTCCCCGTCGACCCCGACACCGGTCTGCAGATTCGCACCGGCGTGCAGGGCCCGGAGTACATGCGACGGATGCGCGCCTGGATCAAGCGCGCCGGCGTGCGGATCCTCGACCATTCGCCGGCGCTGGAACTGCTCGTCGACGCCGACGGGCAGGTGCGCGGCGCTGCGGGATACCGGCGCCAGGCCGACCGCGACTACCGGATCACCGCCGGGGCCGTGGTCATCGCGAGCGGTGGCTGCGCATTCCTGTCCGGTGCGCTGGGCACCAACGTCGACACCGGCGACGGTGCTCTCATGGCAGCCGAGGCCGGCGCGTCGTTCTCCGGGATGGAGTTCGCGAACGCCTACGGGATCGCGGCGGCCGGTTCGACCGTCACCAAGACCGCCTACTACGGCTACGCGACGTTCTTCCACGCCGACGGTCGCGTGCTCGAAGGCGCGGGCTCGTCGAAGGGCCGCTCGGTGATCGCGCGAACCCTGCTGACCGAACCGGTGTTCGCCCAACTCGATCGCGCCGACCCTCAGGTACAGCAGATGATGCGGGCCGGACAGCCCAACTTCTTCCTGCAGTTCGACCGTCGCGGCATCAACCCGTTCACCGAGCGCTTCGAGGTGACGATGCTCGCCGAAGGCACCGTCCGCGGCACCGGCGGCATCGACATCGTCGACGACACGTGCGCGACGTCGGTGCCCGGCCTGTTCGCCGCCGGTGACGCCGCGACCCGCGAACGCATCTGTGGGGGGTTCACGGGCGGGGGCAGCCACAACGCGGCGTGGGCGATGTCGTCGGGCAGCTGGGCGGGAACCGGCGCGGCCCGATTCGCGCGCACGGTCGCGCGGGTGACCGCCTCCGAGCTGCGCCCGGCCGGTCGCGCGGGGCTGCGCCCGACCGGCCGCCCGACCCTCGACACGGCCACGGTGCTCGCCGCGGCCCGCGACGAACTGCTCCCGGTCGAGAAGAACCTGCTGCGCGACGGCCCCCGGCTGCAAGCAGCGCTGGGTCAGCTCGAAGGGCTGTGGGCGGATGCGACGCGGAGTCTCGGTGCCTCGGGCGAGGAGCGGGTCCGGGCACGGCAGGGGGCGGCGATCACTGCAGTCGGCCGCTGGATCTACCATTCCGCGCTGGCCCGCACCGAAACCCGCGGCATGAGCAAGCGGTCCGATCATCCCGACCTCGACCCCGCCCAGCATCACCACGTTCTGACGGGCGGGCTCGACACGGTGTGGACGCGAACCGGGGCGGTCCGGAACTCACTGCTGGTGGCGTCATGATCGAACTGCTGATCGCCGACGCGTGCATCGGCTGCGACAAGTGCGTCGACGCATGCCCCACCAACGTGTTCGAGCGCACCGCCACCGGCATCCCGGTCATCGCCCGCCAGAGCGACTGCCAAACCTGCTTCATGTGTGAGGCGTACTGCCCGACCGATGCGCTGTACGTGCATCCGCAGGCGACGCCGGTGTCCGAGGAGGACCTCGACGCCGAACACATCGGCCGGTACCGGGCAGAACTGGGTTGGGGTAACGGTCGCGTCCCCGGCGCTCGGCGGGCGGTGGGCCCGAAACTGCCGCACGGCCCGTTGCCGCCGAGGCTTCCCGCCGCGGTTCTGGGCGGGTCGGCGTGACCGAGCTCCGCGTCGCGGTGCTCGGTGCCGGAGGGCGCGCGGGTAGCGCCGTCGTGAGAAGGATTCTGACCGAAGGTCATTCGGTCACCGCGTTGGTGCGGGCGAGGGCGCGGCACCCGTGGTTGGCCCAGCGAGGGGTCACCGTGGTCGAAGGGGATGCCACCGATGCGGCGGATGTGGCACGCGCACTCGCCGACGCGGATGCCGTCGTCAATGCCGTGACGCCGTTCTCGGCCCCGCCGCCGTCGTTCGACGGGTTCGACGAGACGTTCTACGCGCGGGTGCTGGGCGCGATCCTCGCCGGTCGGCGTTCACCCGACGTGCGGATCGTGACCGTGGGGTTGTTCGCGAACCTGCGGTTGCCGGACGGTCGTGCGGTGTCGGACGTCGTCGATCTCTTTCCACAGGAGTTGCTTCCGTTCGCCCGCGCCCACGCGGGTGAACGCACGGTTCTGTCGCAGGCGGATCCGGCGCCGAACTGGCTGATCGTCACCCCACCGGCGGGTCTGTCGTCCGACGCGGCCGAGGTGTCGGCGTACACGCTGACCGAGGTCGTCGGCCCGGAAGCGCTGGGTGCGGCGCTGTCGTACGAGACGCTTGCGGCCGCTGTGGTCGACGAGATCGTCATGCCCACGGTTCGGCAGCGTCAGGTGCTGGTCCTGCCGGCGGCTTGACTCCCGCCAAGTCGCATCGTCGATCGATGCCGGCCGGAAAAGGCGCCGAAGCGAACCGTTTCCGGCCGGCAACGCCGTCATACGC
>NZ_JADZGH010000155.1:0-6287 GCF_015865005.1 Rhodococcus sp. CX | reverse complement strand
GAGGTCCACCCGTCGCCGACCCGTGCCGCGCGACGCAACGCCGCGTCGGTGTGCCCGCCGATGTAGAACGGCACGGGCTTGCTCGGTGCCGGGCTCATCTGCAACCGGTCGAAGTCGAAGAACTCACCGTGGTGCTCGACCATGCCGCCGCCGAGGATCAGCTTGATGACCTCGATCATCTCGTCGACGCGCTTGCCCCGCTTCGAGTACGGTGCGCCGCACCACTCGAATTCTTCCGGTGCCCAACCGATTCCGACGCCGAATCCGAAGCGGTTGCCGGTGAGGTTGGCGACCGACCCGACCTGCCGGGCCAGGAGCACCGGGTTTCGGGAACCCAGCTTGAGCACCTGGGTGTAGAACTCGATCGTCGAGGTCACCGCCCCCATCGCGGCGGCGGCGATCAACGGATCGACCCACGGGGTGTCCGGGGTCCACATCCGCGAACCGTCCGGCGTGTACGGATAGTCGACCGTCTGCTTCTCCATGAAGAACAGCGAATCCGGCAGCGCGATCGACGAGAATCCGCACTCCTCGGCGGTTCTCGCGAGTCCCGGGAGCTGGTCCAGCGGCGTCATCGCGACACCGACGGTGAATTTGACCATGACCCGTCCCTTCTAGTGCGTCGGACGTTCGGAGGAGACGACCCACATCGAGAAGTACTGGGAGCCACCACCGTACGCGTGGCCGAGGGCCTTGCGCGCACCGTCGACCTGATGCTCGCCGGCCTTGCCCATCACCTGGATCGCGGCCTCCGCGAACCGGATCATGCCGGACGCGCCGATCGGATTCGACGAGAGCACGCCGCCCGACATGTTCAGCGGGATGCGACCGCCGATCGCGGTCTCGCCGGCCTCGGTGAGCTTCCAGCCGGAGCCCTCCTCGGCGAACCCGAGGTTCTCGAGCCACATCGGCTCGAACCACGAGAACGGCACATAGATTTCGCCGCAGTCGATCTCGGTGATCGGGTCGGTGATGCCCGCGTCCTTCCACAGCGCGGCCGCAGCGACGCGGCCCGCCTCCGGGTTCACCTGGTCGCGGCCGGAGTAGGTGGTGGGTTCGGTGCGCATCGCCGTCGCGTGGATCCACGCGACCTTGTGCCCGCCGGATTCGCGGGCCGCGGCCGTGTCGGCGTCGCCGATCACGATGGCGCACGCGCCGTCGGAGGACGGGCACGTCTCGTCGTAGCGGATCGGGTCCCACAGCATCTGGGACGCCTGCACCGACTCGAGAGTGATGTCGGGCTGCTTGAGGTGCGCGTAGGGGTTCTTCGCGCCGTTGAGACGGTCCTTGACCGCGACCATCGCGCCGATGTGCTCGGGGGCGCCCGAGCGGCGGATGTACGAACGCACGTGCGGCGCGAAGTAGCCGCCGGCCCCCGCGCCGACGGGCATCGTGAACGGGACGGGCGTCGACAGCGCCCACATCGCGTTCGACTCGGACTGCTTCTCCCAGGCGACGGCGAGCACGCGGCGGTGCACGCCGGACTGCACGAGGCTCGCGGCGACGTTCGCGGTGGAACCACCCACGGAACCGGCGGTGTGCACGCGCAGCATGGGCTTGCCGGTCGCGCCGATCGCGTCGACCATCGCGAGTTCGGGCATCATCGAACCCTCGAACAGGTCCGGTGCCTTGCCGATGACGACCGCGTCGATGTCGTCCCAGCCGACCTGCGCGTCGAGCATCGCGCGGTCGATGGCTTCACGGACCAGGCCGGCCATGGAGACGTCGTGCCGTTTGGCGACGTAGTGGGTCTGTCCCGTACCGAGGACTGCTGCCGGTTGTTTGGCCATGTCAGTTGCGTCCCTCCAGAACGGCTACCAGATTCTGTTGCAGTACAGGACCACTCGTCGCGTGTGCGAGTGCGCGGCCGGCGCGGCCGTCGATGATCGCCTGCGCGGCGTACCCGATGCGTTCGAGTCCGCCGGAGAACATCGGGTTGCCGGTCAGCGGGCCGCCCGACGGGTTGATCACGGTGGCGTCGCCCAGGCCGATGGCCTCGCGCAGGATCAGTTCCTGATGAGTGAAGGGCGCGTGCAGTTCCGCGATGTCGAAGGCGCTGTCACCGCCGGTCGCCGCCTGCGCCGCGGCCTGCGCGGACGGTGCGGCGGTGAGGTCGCGGGCGCCGAGATTCGGTGAGTCGATGCGGTGTTCGATGCCGGTGATCCAGGCCGGGTTCTCGCACAGTTCGCGGGCGCGGTCGCCGGACGCGAGGACGATCGCGGCGGCACCGTCGGTGACGGGCGCGCAGTCGTGCTTGCGCAGCGGGTCGGCGACGAACGGCTGCGCGAGCAGGTCGTCGACGTCGAAATCGCCGCTGATCTGCGACTTCGGGTTGTCCTTGGCGGCGGCACGGCTGCGCACCGCGATTTCCGCCATCTCGCGTTCGGTCCACTTGCCGGACTCGAGGCCGAAGCGCGCCTGCAGACCGGCGAGGGCGAGCGAGTCGACGCCGAGCGGCGCGACCAGATACGGGTCGAGCTGCATGGTCAGGGTGCGGCGGAGGTTGCCCGCGGAGGACTTGCCGAAGCCGTACACGAGCGCCGTGTCGACCTCGCCGGTGATCAGCTTGACCCACGCCTCGTACAGGGCCCAGGCCGCGTCCATCTCGACGTGCGATTCGTTGATCGGCGGCACGGCACCGATCGCGTCGACCGCGGAGATGAAGGAGAACGCTCGTCCGGCAAGGTAATCCGACGAGCCGGAGCACCAGAAACCGATGTCGCTCTTGGTGATTCCGAGGCGCTCGTACAGTTCGTGGAAGCACGGGACGAGCATTTCGACGCCGTTGGTGGTGCCGGTGGTCTCACGCACGTGGGGTGCGTGGGTGAAGCCGACGACTGCGATGTCTGTCATTGATCCCGATGCTCCCTAGAGGTGGTGTTTGAACGTGTCGTAGTCCGCATCGGGTTCGCCCGTGGGACGGAAGTATTCGACGTTGCGCAGGGTGTGCCCCCACTCCTCGCGCGGTCGCCACTTGGCCTGGACGCGCATGCCCATGCGCACATCGGCGGCGTCGCACTCGAGGATCAGATGCAGGAACGGGATGTCCGCGCCGTCGAGCAGCACGTAGGCCGCGACGTAGGGCGGCTTGATCTGCTGCCCCAGGAACGGGACGTTGACGATGCAGAACGTGGTGACCGTGCCCTTGTCGGACAGCTCCACCTGCTCCTTGGTCGGGATGCCGTCGGTCGGGCTCGAGCCGCGGGGCGGAATGTAGACGGGGTCGCCCGGGCCGGTGCGCCCGCCGATGAACCTGCCTTCGGCGAGACCGCGCAGGTAGTAGGACTCCTCGGCGGAGGCGGTGTGCTTGTAGTGCAGGTCGATCGGGGTGACGATCATCGAGACCGGATCGCCCTCACCGGCGGCCGGCGTCTCGGTGGCCTCACCGGGTTCGAACGCCGCGATGTCGTCGATGTGCCCGACGCGCTCGTCGGCCCAGCGGACCCGCACCCGCATGCCGGTCTCGATGTCTTCGGGGGATTCGACGTCCACCGCGTGCAGGATCGAGGAATCGGCGCCGTCGAGCCGGATGAACGCCCACGCGAACGGGCGGTCGAACGGCTGGCCCGGAAGCGGCAGCTCGTTCCACGTCCAGCTGACGACCGTTCCGGTCTGCCCGACCTCGACGAAATCGAGCAGGGGCTCGTGGGTGACCGGGTCGTACTCCGGCGGCGGAACGAGCACCCGGCCGTCGGAGGCACGTGCCCCCACGATCCGTCCGTCGCGCAGACCGGTGACGAAGGCGCCCACGGTCGGTCCGGTGGATCGGGTGTAGTCGAACTTCAGATTCAGTGGTGCGCTCAGCGGTGGCTCGACAACCGCGCTCTTTCCCAGGCTCACAACTTCGAGTAGAACAGGTTCTAGGATTTGAGGCAAGGGTAGCGTCCGACCAGGCCGGTTCCGCACCGGCGACCATCGCGAAAGGTGCCACATGAAACTGGGATTGCAGCTCGGATACTGGGGCGCACAGCCACCGGCGAACGCACCGGAACTCGTTGCCGCCGCCGAAGCCGCGGGCTACGACGCCGTCTTCACCGCGGAGTCCTGGGGTTCGGACGCATACACCCCGCTCGCCTGGTGGGGCGCCGAGACCGAGCGCCTCCGTCTGGGCACCTCCGTCGTCCAGTTGTCGGCCCGTACGCCGACCGCCACCGCGATGGCGTCACTGACCCTCGACCACCTCAGCGGTGGCCGGCACATCCTCGGACTCGGCGTGTCCGGCCCGCAGGTCGTCGAGGGCTGGTACGGGCAACCGTTCGCCAAGCCGCTCGCCCGCACCCGCGAATACGTCGAGATCGTCCGGAAGGTCCTGGAACGCAAGGAACCGGTGACCAGCGACGGGCCGCACTACCCGATGCCCTACACCGGTGACGGCGCGAGCGGACTCGGCAAGCCGCTCAAGTCCATCACCCATCCGCTCCGCGCCGACATCCCGATCTGGCTCGGCGCCGAAGGACCGAAGAACGTGGCGCTCACCGCGGAGATCGCCGACGGCTGGCTCGCCATCTACTACTCGCCGCGCCTCGCGCCCATGTACAACAAGTGGCTCGACGAGGGCTTCGCCCGTCCCGGCGCCCGGCGCACCCGCGAGGACTTCGAGATCGCCGCGACCTGCCAGGTCGTCGTCACCGACGACAAGGCCGCAACCCTCGCCGCGCAGAAACCGATCATGGCCCTGTACATCGGCGGAATGGGCGCCCCCCGAACTGAACTTCCACGCCCAGGTCTACCGGCGCATGGGCTACGACGCGGTCGTCGAGGAGGTGACCACGTTGTTCCGGTCCGGTCGCAAAGACGAAGCGGCCGCGGTCATTCCGGACGAAATGGTGGCCGAGACGATGATCGTGGGCGACCGGGACGAGGTTCGCGACGGAGTGCGTCGGTGGGAGGACGCAGGGGTGACGATGCTGCTCGTCGCCTGCCGAAACGCCGACCACGTGAGATCGCTGGCGGACGTCGTGCTGGGCTGACCTGTTCCGCCTCCGGCAGGTCCGACGTTCTGTTCCGCCTCCGGCGGTCCGAGCGAGTGTATCCCTCGTCTCCTTCAATCGACTGGGTGTACCACTCGCTCGGCCGAAGGGGGTGGGGGGTCACCCCGAATCGGGGTCGTTGTCCACAGGCGCGCGGTCTATCCACAGATACCGCGGCATCGGCGTCTCGACGTCTCGCGGCCGCCCGGCGGCATCGCATGATCGGCGCATGAGACGAGGAGAATGGGCAGAGGACCCCGAGACGTTGCTCAGGATCGCGAACCACGAAATCATCGCGGATTCGACGTTACGGAGTGTCGGGGTGTCGGGTTCGGCAATCCACGACAGGTGCAGGCCGGGCGGTCCGTGGGAGCGTGTTCTTCCCGGGATCATCCACTTGAAGAACGGGCGGCTGACGGATCACCAACGATCCGTCGCGGCACTGATGTACAGCGGGGAAACGGCCGTCCTGACCGGGCATGCGGCTCTGCGCGAGTACGGATTCGACACCGCCGGATACGAAGCGCACATCCTGCTTCCGGCGGAACAACGCATCCAATCGAAGGGATTTGTGCTGGTGGAACGTACGCGCCGCATGCCGGACCACGTGGGGCGCCGAGGACTTCGCTGTGCGCCGCTCGTTCGTGCCGTCCTCGACGCGGCTCGCCGCTGCACGACGCTGGACGCGACTCGAGCGCTGATCGCTCAGGTCGTGCAGCGGGGAGCGGTAACGGTGCCCCAGCTGTCGGAGGAACTGGAGGCAGGCAGCGGTCGAGGTTCGGCCTTCCCCCGGAAGGTGCTGCGGGAGGTCGCGGCGAACGTACATTCGGTCCCGGAAGTGCACGCACGGAAACTCTGGCTGCGCAGTGGGCTACCGGAGATGGTGTTCAACCGGGACGTCGTCGATGCTCACGGCAGGTTCGTGGCGCGTCCCGACGGCTGGATCGACGAGGTCGCGATGGCCTGGGAGATCGACTCGCTCGCATGGCATCTCTCGCCGGCCGACTACAAGAGGACGCTGGAGCGGCGGACGAGAATGCAGGGTCTGGGCATCATCGTTCTGGCGACCGCACCCAGTGCACTTCGGGACAGCCCGGATCGGGTTCTGACCGAGCTGGTCCGGCACTTCGAGCTGGCGCGGTCGCGTCCACGCCCGAACGTTCGAGTCGTGATTCCCGACGAGGAATCGGGGATCACGGCCGCCACACCCTCCCTCGCACGTGAGCGAGTGGTACACCCAGTCGATTGAAGGAGACGAGGGATACATTCGCTCGGACCGCCGGAGGCGGAACAGAACGTCGGACCTGCCGGAGGCGG
>NZ_JADZGH010000154.1:0-5510 GCF_015865005.1 Rhodococcus sp. CX | reverse complement strand
GTCGAGGGGGCCGGGCGGTGGGGCGGGCAGGGTCGCGAGGATCTTCGCGATCTCGGGGTGCAGCGCCATGGGTCAGGCCTGTGCCTCGGCGACGGGCTGCTGGGAGGCCGGCTTCTGGCCCGGGAACACGTCGCTGACCTCGTCCTCGGTCCAGCCCTGCCGGGAGATGCGCTGCAGCTCGTCGGTGACAGGCTTGCGTTCGGCCTGGTACCGGGCCAGGGCCTCCTTGACGGAGCCGGCGTCGCGGAGGGCGTCGGTGAGGACACCGGCGTCGAGGATCGCCGAGTTCGCGCCCTGGCCCTGGTGGTGGAGCATGGAGTGGGCGGCGTCGCCGACGAGGACGACGGAGTCGGAGTGCCAGGTCTCGACGGGGTCGATGTCGTAGACACCGCGGACGTTGACCTTGTCCATGTCGAGGCCGGCGGTGATCGCGACGATGCGCTCGTCGAAGCCGTCGACGGTGGCGAGCATGTCCTCCTTGCTGACCTGCGGTGCCCAGTTGCTGTCGGGGCACAGGGCGGTGATGTCGAAGGAGACCTGGTTGCGGTGGCGCAGCGGCAGCAGGTACACCTTGGTGCCCTTGCCGATGTACATGCGCAGGTTGTCGTCGGTGACCATGCCGTGTGCGTCGGCGATGTCGATGACGGCGCGGTAGGCGCGTTCGCCGGAGAACACCGGTTCCTGGTCGCTGAACAGCTGCCGGCGGACGACGGATTTGATGCCGTCGGCGCCGACGACGAGGTCGGCTTCGACGGTGGTGCCGTTGGTGAAGGTGAGGGCGGCCTTGTCGCCGCGGTCCTCGATCGTCTCGAGCTTGTGGCCGAGCTTGACCATGCCCTCGGGCAGCACCCCGACGAGGGCGTCGATGAAGTCGCCGCGGTGGATCAGGTGGGTGTTCTTCTGGTCGCCGTGGGCGGGCCAGGTGTCCTTCATGATCGGATCGTCGGTGGCGGTGAGGATCTCGAAGTAGTCGCTGGGCGAGCTGACGTTGGCGATGGCGTCGAAGATCCCCCACTCGCGGAAGCGTTCCATGCTGGAGGGGCGCAGGCCGATGCCGGCGCCGCCGCCGCCAAGGCCCTGAGCCTGCTCGGCGCGCACGTCACCGTCTACGAACAGGCCACCGAGATCCGCGAGGTCGGCGCCGGCGTAGCCTGCGCCGACGATGGCGATGGTGAGGTTCTTCAGGTCGGAGGACTGCATGGGGGTCTCTCTCTGGGTGGGCGCGGCGATGCGCCGGAGGTGTGTGGTCAGGCCTGGATGGTGAGGAAGTCGGCGGGGTTCTCGACGAACAGCTTGGTGATGGTGGCGTCGTCGAGGCCGGCTTCGCGCAGGTCCGGGATGAGGTCTTCGAACAGGTAGTTCACGGTGTGCCCCTTGACGCCGGGCCAGCCGAGTGGGCTGCAGTTCGCGTCGACGCCGGCCAGGGCCTGATCGAGGTGGCCGGCGCCCAGGAAGCGGAGGAAGTGGTCGAGGCGCTGCCGGCGGGGGCGGGCCCAGAACGGCGGGTCCTCGAGTTCGGTTTCGTAGCCGAAGGTGTCGAATCCGACGCGGCCGCCCTGCTGGGCGATCCAGGTGTCGCGGGTCTTCTCGGAGTTGACGCCGTCGTCGGCGTGCCCGAACAGCACGCGGTGCAGCGGCAGGCCTTCCTCGGTGAAGATGGCGATGGCGTTCTCGGCGTCGATCGCGAGGTGGGTGAGGATCGGGACGCCGGTGTCGAGGGCGGCGCGGGCGGCGGCGCGGTAGATGCGCTTGTCCAGGTCGGTCATCTTGCCGCCGCGGCTGACACCGACCTTGATGACGCCGGCGCGGCTGCCGGTGTCGCCGATGCCGACGGTGATCTCGTGCACGAACTGGCGGGTCAGGTAGTCGACGTCGGCGCGTTCGAAGAACGGCAGGGCGGTGTCGCCGCCGACGAAGCCGGTGCAGGCGACGATGTGCACGCCGGTCTTGGCGGACAGCGACTTGTAGTAGTCGATGTCGCGGCCGTTGCAGATGCCGGTGACGTCGACGAAGGTGCCGCCGCCGTATTCGTGGAACTTGCGCAGCTTCGGGACGGTTTCCTCGTAGCGGACCTCGGGGGTCTTCCACCAGCGGGTGTCCAGTTCGGAGCCGGGCATGCCGTACCCGATGTGCTCGTGGATGGCGACGATGCCCAGTTCCTCGGGCGCGATCGGACCCAGGACGGTGTTCACTCTCGACACAACAATTCCCCTTCGGGACGAAGACTTCGGTGGTGGGTGGTCGGCGCTCGCGCGGTCAGCGCACGCCCAGCAGTTGCTGCGGGTTGGCGGTGAGGATGCGCTGCACGGTGTCGTCGGCGATGCCGGCCGCGGTCAGCTGCGGCACGAACCCGGTCAGCACGTGGCCGAAGGGCAGGTCCCGGGCGGGGTGGCCCTTCGCGACGCCGGTGGCGTTGGACGACAACAGGATCCGGTGACCGAGTCCGGCGTCGACGAGGTCGCGGACGAGGGCCGCGCGTTCGGTGTCGGAGATGTGCTCGTCGTCCTCGGTGCCGACATGGTCGAGGGCGAGGTAGGCGCCGCGGCGGGCGATCTCGGCGGGGACACCGGCGGCGACGGCGTCGCGGCGGTCCAGGCCGCCGACGACGATCCGGTCGGCGGCCAGGTTCTCGTCGAGGGCGATGTCGAGGTCGGCGACGGCGTCCTTGCCGTAGCGCAGCGACACGGCGACGCCGGTGTCGCGGCCGGCGCGGGCGGCGCCGCGGAACAGGCTCTCCTCGGTGGCGGTCATGCCGTCCGGGTTGGCGGCGGTGGCGACCAGGCCGGCGGGGCCGCGGCGCTCGACGCGGGGCACGACCATGCCCTCGGTGACCTCCTTGGTGAACAGGTCGGCGAACTTCTCCGCGGGCCACGGGGTGGGCGGGTTGGTCTGCGGGGTGAGGAAGTAGCCGCCGAGCAGGTTCTCCGGGCCGAGGCCGGTGGAGGCGACGATGTGCACTCCGGAAGCGCGGGAGAGGTTTTCGTACAGCGGCACGTCGCGGCCGTGGAACATGCCGGTGGCGTCGACGAGGGTGCCGCCGCCCGCGGCGCGGAACTCGCGGAGCTTGCCGAGCAACGTGGTGAAGATCTCGGCGCGGTCGAAGTCGATGTCGTAGGCGTGCTGGGCGCCGGGCAGCACCGAGAGCAGGGCCTCGTGGACGGCGACGATACCGAGTTCGGCGGCGGGAACCGGACCGAGAACGGTGTGGACGGTGGGGGTCGCGGTCGCGGGGCCGGTCATCGGCACTTCCTTTCGTCGACGTCGCACGGAGACGTCCGTGGTGCGAGTCACAGTACGGATTCGGATTACATACTGTCAAGTGACTTTGCGACCAGAATCGTCACTGTACCCGTCGGTAAGTCGGGTGCGCCGCTAGGATTCCTGTTCATGTCACTCCGTGCCGCGCAGAAGCAGATGACCTACGAGCTCTTCCTCGCCAAGGCGCTCGAACTGTTCGGCACCAAGGGCTACGCCGCGACCACCATCGACGACATCGCCACCGCCGCGGGCTCCACCCGCACCACCTTCTACCTGCACTTCTCGTCGAAGGCCGACGTGATGAGCGCGCTGCTGACCAAGGTCGACTCGATCCTCACCGCGGCCGACGACCCGTCGCTGACCGCGGTGATCGCGTCCGGCTCCCGCGCGCTGATCCACCAGTGGCTCGACCGCAAACTCACCCAGTGGGACGAGATCAAGCCCTACATGACGGCCTCCTACCAGGCGGCGCACGACCCGGTCGTGGCCGCGAAGACCGAGCAGTGGTTCGAGGACGCGGTCACCGACATGACCGAGGGGCTGAACCAGTCCGGGCGGCTGGACCCGGACCGGCGGCGGATCCGGTGCGTGCTCGCCTTCGGGCAGCTCGAACACATGTCCCGGCGCTACTTCTCCATCGGCTGGCGCACCCCGCGCGAGATCTGCCTCGAGGAACTGACCGACTCGTGGTGCTATCTGCTCGGCGTCGAAATCGGTGGCGGCGACCAGGATCTCGCGCAACCAGCCGATGAATTCGGTGTCGGCCAGGCGCGGATTCCACACCATGTCGATGCCCAGGGGCGGCACCGGCAGCGGGAATTCCTCGATGCGCAGCGGCATCTGGCGGCGCATCTGCATCGCGACCCGGTAGGTGTGGATCGCGACCCCACCGGCGCGTCCCACCAGGTGCGGCACCAACAGGAAATCGGAGACCAGCCGGCCGATCCCGTAGGGCACCCCGGCCGCGTCCAGCGCCGCGTAGGGCGTGATGCGGTGCCGCGCGTCGTAGGTGGTGTGCGGCACCGACTCCAGCAGCTCGAGCGCCGAGGCGTCCGGGGCGGTGTCGGGATGGGCGACGACCACCCACCGGTTCTCGTAGAGCCGCTCGCGCGGATAGGGCGCGGAGAACGCCTCCGACACCAGCACCACGTCCACCCCGTCGTCGGTGAAATCGGCCGGCTGCGGCTCGACGAAGGTACGCAGCCGCACCGTCGCATGCGGGGCGCGCTGCGCGATCAGCCGGGTCAGTTCCGGGCCGACCACGAAAGCGGTGCTGTTGGTCATCGCCAGGGTGATGGTGCGGGTGTCCCGGGCCGGGTCGAAGCGGGGGAAGTTCACCACCCGCGCGGTCTGCCGCAGCATCTCCCGCAGCGGCGCGATCAGCTCGAGAGCGCGGGGGGTGAGCGCCAGCCCACTCCCCTGCCGCACCACCAGCTCGTCGCCGATCAACCGGCGCATCCGCCCCAGGGCGTGGCTCATCGCCGGTTGCGTCATCCCGACCCGCGCGGCGGCGCGGGTGACCGAGCGTTCCTCGAGCACCGCCAGCAGCGGGACCAGCAGGTTCAGGTTGATCGCGGCCAGCCGCGCGAGGTCGGGATCGGCGGGGTGCTCCGGGGGTGGATTCACCCACATGAATCTAGCCGGACGTCGTGACCGTGCCGGGGAGCTGTCCGGTGGCCGCGGCGCGCCGCAACCGCGGAATCGGGATGCGGTGGTTGATCGCCACCGCCACCCCGGCGCCGTCCGGATGCCGCCAGTGCAGCAGCGCCGGCCCGTGCGGATCCTCGCCGGCGAGGAAGGTCGGGTCCCCGTCCACCGGCAGATGCCCGATCGCCTTGAGATGCAGCCCGAACTGTTCGGTCCAGAAGTACGGGTCGGCATCGAACTCGGGGGCGTCGTCCCCGCGCAGCAGAGCGACCGCGGCCACGCGGGCCTGCTCGATCGCGCTGTTCCACAACGGGATCCGGCGCACGATCCCGCGGACCGGGAGGTGCGCGACGTCCCCGGCGGCGACGATGCCCGGCGCGACCCGCCCGCGGGTGTCGGCGACCAGGCGGCCGTCGGTGAGCAGCCCGGAGTCCTGCAGCCACTCGACGTTGGGGATGTCCCCGATCGCGGCGACCACCAGTTCGGCGGTGACGCGGGTGCCGTCGTCGAGGGTCACCGCGCCGGCGTCGACGCCGGCGGCGGTGCCGTAGACGATCTTCACGCCGGCGGCGGTCGCGGCGGTGGTGAACACCTCGGACAGATAC
>NZ_JADZGH010000153.1:0-1179 GCF_015865005.1 Rhodococcus sp. CX | reverse complement strand
GATCAGTTCGTTTGGTTCCGGCTCGTACACCATCCTGATGGACGCAACCCAGCAGGATGCCCGTCACCGGTCTCGCGACGGCGATCACAGCGCGCTCGCGCATGGGGCGAGGCGGTCAAAGCAGCGACGGTCCACAACGTAACCAGCAGCAGCCAGCCGCCGGTTCTTCACTTTGCGTTGGATCACCGCCGAACACATCGGTCCGCTGTCACCGTCGTAACGCAGTGCCGGGGTTTCTTCCCATCCATCGCTGTGCGTCTCTTCCTTGTCGGGCTCGTGAGAGGCTGAAAAAGCAACGATCCCCACCGGATGCCCACCGGTGGAGATCGTCAGGGCCGCTCAGACGAACGCCAGCTGGTTCTCTTCAGCTCGGCGCCGGTCAGCGCCTCGATCAGAGCCGACCCGGCGGCCAGGAACTCGGCGGGACCGGAGACAACACGGCTCAGGTCCGCGGCCCCTCCCCCGAATTCAGATAACTTCGCGCATTCGCCCGGTCCAATCCGTAGCGAGCGTCGTTCTCACACTAACGAAGCACCACCTCATCCGGTATCCAGGCCCGACGCACCGCACCGTCCGCAGCACCCACGACAGCGAAAAATCCACTGCTATCAGCAGAAACAACAGACCGTCGGACGACGCGTCCGACGTATACACCTGATGCGCCAGCTTGATATGCGCCGAACGCACCTGACCAGACCAATCCGAGAAGTCGGCCATGATCTCGGCAACCTCACACTCGACCGAGTCCTGTAGCTGCTCCGGGTGCCGGCGATACGGAAGCTCGCCGAAGTGGCTCAGGACCTTGTTCAGCGCTTTTCCGACTCTTCCCGGTCGAAACTCTTCTGCTCGAGCATCTCCGCGCCGACTGCGCGTGCCGCGCGGCGAACATCTCTACGCGCCTTGCCGCTGAGTCCCGGAAAGCGGGAGGTAGCCGGATCCAGGCGCCGGTACAGTCCCTCCGCGACGGCACACATCGTCAGTGCCTGTGCCTGGACGGCCCCGCGAACAGGGTCGCTACGGCGCTCGTCAACCCATCCTGAACCGTCCTGGACGAGGTGGAGGCTCCTGATCCACCTGTGTCGACGTCTTCTCGCGTCGCATCTTGGGGTGGCGGGTGATGACGACGAAGGCTATCAGCAGAAACAACAGACCGTCGGACGACGCGTCCGACGTATACAC
>NZ_JADZGH010000152.1:0-2473 GCF_015865005.1 Rhodococcus sp. CX | reverse complement strand
CGGCGGTGCCGTTCGTCGCGCAGCACAAGGTGCTCTTCGCGATCATCGCCATCGCGATCCTCACCGCCGTGAACCTGCGGGGTCTGCGGGAGGCCGGGACCGCCTTCGCCATCCCCACTTACGCCTTCATGTTCGGTGTGCTGGTCATGCTGGTCTGGGGCCTGACCCGCATCTTCGTGCTGGGGGACGACCTGCAGGCCGAATCGGCGGGGTTCGAGCTGACGGCCGAACAGTCGAACCTGACGGCGATCGCGTTCGCGTTCCTCCTCGCCCGGGCCTTCTCCTCGGGTTGTGCCGCCCTGACCGGTGTCGAGGCCATCAGCAACGGCGTGCCGGCGTTCCGGAAGCCCAAGTCGCGCAACGCGGCGACGACCCTGCTGATGCTGGGCGGCATCGCGATCACGCTGCTGCTGGGCATCATCGTGCTCGCCGAGAAGATCGGTGTCGTGATCGCCGAGGACCCGGCGACCCAGCTGCAGGGCGCCCCGGAGGGATACCACCAGAAGACACTGATCGCGCAGCTCGCGGAAACCGTGTTCGACGACTTCCCACTCGGCTTCTACCTGATCACGATCGTCACCGCCCTGATCCTGGTGCTCGCCGCCAACACGGCGTTCAACGGGTTCCCGGTGCTCGCATCGGTGCTGGCCCAGGACCGGTATCTGCCACGCCAGCTGCACACCCGTGGCGATCGCCTCGCGTTCAGCAACGGCATCCTGTTCCTGTCGGGTGTCGCGATCGTGTTCGTGTGGGTGTTCGGCGCCGAGGTCACCCACCTCATCCAGCTCTACATCGTCGGGGTGTTCGTGTCGTTCACCCTGAGTCAGACCGGCATGATCCGGCACTGGACCCGGCACCTGGCGACCGAGACCGATCCGAACCAGCGCCGCCGCATGGTCCGGTCGCGCGTGGTCAACACGATCGGCCTCGTCATGACCGCGACCGTGCTGGTCATCGTGCTCATCACGAAGTTCGTTGCGGGCGCGTGGATCGCGATCGTCACGATGATCGCGATCTTCGGGCTGATGAAGGCGATCCGCCGGCACTACGACAGCGTCGCCGCGGAACTCGAGGGCACCGAATGGGACGGTGTGCTGCCCAGCCGCACGCACTCGATCGTTCTCGTCTCGAAGATGCACCATCCGACGATGCGCGCCCTCGCGTACGCGCGGGCGACCCGCCCGGACACGCTCGAAGCGGTCACCGTGAACGTCGACGACGCGGACACCCGCCAGCTGGTGCGGCAGTGGGAGAGCAGCGACATCACCGTGCCGCTCAAGGTCGTCGAATCGCCCTACCGCGAGATCACGCGCCCGGTGCTCGAATACGTCAAGCGGGTGCGACGTGATTCGCCGCGCGACGTGGTGACCGTGTTCATCCCGGAATACGTGGTCGGGCACTGGTGGGAGCAGGTCCTGCACAATCAGAGCGCGCTGCGCCTGAAGAGCAGGCTGCTGTTCCAGCCCGGGGTGATGGTCACGAGCGTGCCCTGGCAGCTGCACTCGTCGGCGGATGTACGCAAGGAACGAATCGACGCGGCGCCCGGTGCGGTACGGCGCGGACTCGACGATCAGGAGGAACAACGGTGAGCCGGCACGAACGGCAGGTCCCGCCGACGGATTGGTCAGGTCGCCGGATCGAGGTGATCCTCGGCAACCCCGCCCACGGCGGCTCGACCGTCGCGCGCTACGAGGGGCGGGTGGTGTTCGTCCGGCACGGATTGCCCGGCGAACGGGTGATTGCGCTCGTCACCGAGGATCGCGGTGGGTCCTACTGCTTCGCCGACGCGGTGCAGATCCTGGAGGCCTCGCCCGACCGGGTGAACCCGGTGTGCCCGATCTCGGGGCCGGGCGGCGCCGGCTGCTGCGACCTGTCCCACGCGAGCCTGCCCGCGCAGCAGCGCATCGGCGCCGCGGTGGTGGCGGAACAGTTGCGCCGGCTCGGCGGGATCGACCGGCCGGTCGAGGTCGAACTGCTTCCCGGCGGCGAGCCGGACGGCACCCGATGGCGGACCCGGGTGCGTCTGGCCGTCGATCGGGTCGGAAACCCGGGCTTCCGCCGGCACCACAGTCACGACGTGGAGACGGACCTGGCGTGCCCGCAGATCGAGGCGCGCGCGTACGTCGGGCTGACCGACCGGGTGTGGCAGCCCGGTGCCGAACTGCAGGTGGTGCTGGACGCGGACGGCGAGCGGCACGTCGTGGAGATCGCGCCGCCGCACGTGTCGCGGACCGGTCGCCGCAGTCCCGGTCGCCGGGGTGCGTCGGCGCGGCGCGCAGCGGCGAGTGCGCCGCGCGTGGAGAAGGTGATGGAGGGTTCGGGCCGCCCGGTCCAACGGGTCGGGACGCGGGAATGGAGGCTCTCCGCCACCGGGTTCTGGCAGGCGCACCGCGGCGCCGCCTCGACCTATTCGCGGGTCGTGGGGGAGTGGGCCGATGCCTCCGCGGGGGCGACGGCCTGGGATCTGTACGGC
>NZ_JADZGH010000151.1:0-7833 GCF_015865005.1 Rhodococcus sp. CX | reverse complement strand
GCCGCAGCCCGCGGCGCCGGCGGACCCGACCCCGACGCTCCAGCCCGCATCCGAGGTCGCGCGACAGCCGCAGGCCCCGGAACTCCCGCCCGCACCGGCTGCCGAACCCACGCCACCGCCGCCGATGCCCGATCACCAGCCGTCGAGCCTCGACCTGGAATCGGGCGTGCTCGTCAAACGCTCCCGCCGGTCCCCGTCGGGTGGCTGGCGGCGCAGCGTGCACCGGCTGACCGGAGGCATCCTCAACCCCGGCGAGTCCACCGGCGAATCCCACCGGCAGGAGATGATCGACCGGATCCGTCAACCCATCGGCGGCGACTACCGCATCGCGGTGCTCTCGCTCAAGGGCGGCGTCGGAAAGACGACGACGACCGTCGGGCTCGGATCGACCTTCGCCTCGCTACGCGGGGACTGCGTGATCGCCGTCGACGCCAATCCCGATTTCGGGACGCTGGCCCAGCGGGTGCCGCAGCAGACGCGCTCGACCGTCCGGGATCTGCTCGCGGCCGCACCGAACATCGAGCGCTATTCGGATGTGCGGGCCCACACGTCGCAGGCGGCGAGCCGGCTCGAGGTGCTGGCCGGCGAACGCGACCCGGCCGTGTCGGAGGCGTTCAGTGAGTCGGACTATCGGCAGGTCGTCGAAATCCTGCAGGTCTACTACAACATCATCCTCACGGACTGCGGCACCGGCATCATGCACTCGGCGATGCGCGGGGTGCTCGACCTGGCGAACGCGCTGGTTCTGGTCAGCTCGCCCGCGATCGACGGTGCCCGTAGCGCCGCGGCGACCCTCGATTGGCTCGAACACCACGGGTTCGAGGAACTCGTCGCCCGCACCGTCGTCGTGATCAGCGCGGCCCGGCCGGGCGCGTCGAACATCGACATGGATGCCCTGACCGCGCATTTCCTGGCGCGTTGCCGGGCGGTGCAGGTGGTGCCGTTCGACGAGCACCTCGCCGAGGGCGCCGAACTGGATCTCGAGCTGCTGCGCCCGGCGACGCGACGGGCGTTCGTGGAACTCGCGGCGATGGTCGCCGACGATTTTCCGCCCGTGTCGGGCCGCCACGCCGTGCGATGGTGAGCGGGTGTCACACCGGTTCGAGCCGGATGATGGTGGGCCGGACCAGCGGTAGCGGGTCGAGGTAGTCGGCGCGGTCGCGGCGCAGACCCCAGTGCAGGCACGCCGCGACGGGGCAACCTTCGTGCCCGGGTTCGAGGGTGCCGATCGGTTCGCCGCGCGCGATGCGCCGGCCCGGCGTCACGCTCGCGGTGACCGGTTCGTAGGTGGTGCGCAGACCGCCCTCGTGGTCGATCGACACCACCGGCTTTCCGCCGACGACCCCGGCGAACACGACCGTGCCGGCCGCGGCGGACCGGACCACCTGCCCGATCGATCCCGACAGGTCGACGCCGCGATGTCCCGGAAGCCAGTCGTGTTCGGGCGGATCGAACGGCCGGGTCACCGAGGGGCGCGGCTGCAGCGGCCAGTCGTAGTCCGGCGACGCACCGTGCGCGGCCGGGGTGCATCCCGGTGCTGCCGTGAACCAGAGGACGGACGAGACGGCGAGCGCCGTGACGATTCTCATCCGTCGACAGTGATACGCCGGGGGGAGGCCGCAACAGACCGCTTCCCGCGATTGTGGACAACCCGGGCTCGGTCCACAGCCCCACCGCACGGCGCTCACCGGCCGGTTTACGGTGCGGCGGGCAGAGGCCGTACACTTGTCGGGCGGTCTGCGTACGCAGATCGACTTCGCGCGTCCGCGCGCCGATCGTGCTGCAAGTTGTCGGGCACATCGGAACATGGCCATCGGCTGGTCCCGCAAGGGTTCGGTGGGCATGCGGACGCCAGGGCGGGCAGCGTGCCCGCAGCAACCGAAACGAAAGGCAGAACACAGCTATGGCTGTCGTTACCATGAAGCAGCTGCTCGACAGCGGCGCACACTTCGGCCACCAGACCCGTCGCTGGAACCCGAAGATGAAGCGGTTCATCTTCACCGACCGCAACGGCATCTACATCATCGACCTGCAGCAGACGCTGACCTACATCGACAAGGCGTACGAGTTCGTCAAGGAGACCGTCGCCCACGGCGGCACGGTCCTGTTCGTCGGCACCAAGAAGCAGGCCCAGGAGTCCATCGCGGAAGAGGCGACCCGTGTCGGGATGCCCTACGTGAACCAGCGCTGGCTCGGCGGCATGCTCACCAACTTCTCCACCGTCCACAAGCGCCTGCAGCGCCTGAAGGAGCTGGAGTCGATGGAGCAGACCGGTGGCTTCGAGGGTCGCACCAAGAAGGAAATCCTCATGCTCACGCGTGAGAAGACCAAGCTGGAGCGCACGCTCGGCGGCATCCGGGACATGGCCAAGGTTCCGTCGGCCATCTGGGTCGTCGACACCAACAAGGAGCACATCGCCGTCGGTGAGGCTCGCAAGCTGAACATCCCCGTCATCGCGATCCTCGACACCAACTGCGACCCGGACCTCGTCGACTACCCGATCCCGGGCAACGACGACGCGATCCGTTCCGCGGCGCTGCTGACCAAGGTCGTCGCGTCCGCCGTCGCCGAGGGCGTGCAGGCCCGTGCCGGCCAGAGCGCCGACAAGGATGCCAAGCCCGAGGCCGGCGCCGGTGAGCCGCTCGCCGAGTGGGAGCAGGAGCTGCTCGCGCAGGCCACCCCGGCCGCCGAGACCGAGGCACCCGCCTCGGACGCAGCCCCCGAGGCCTGATCCGTTGCACGGCCCCGACCGCTCGATCGCGAGCTTCTGGTCGGGGCCGTTGCACTGCGGGCCGCCCGCGCGGCGTCGCCCGCACCCGATGAACTTTTCCTTCACACACAGGAGGCTCGCTTCCCATGGCGAACTACACCGCCGCCGACGTCAAGCGTCTCCGTGAGCTCACCGGCTCCGGAATGCTGGACTGCAAGAACGCTCTCGCCGACAACGACGGCGACTTCGACAAGGCCGTCGAGCAGCTGCGCATCAAGGGCGCCAAGGACGTGGGCAAGCGCGCCGAGCGCTCCACGGCCGAGGGCCTGGTCGTCGCCAAGGACGGCGTTCTGATCGAGCTCAACTCGGAGACCGACTTCGTCGCCAAGAACGACGAGTTCCAGGGTCTCGCGGACAAGATCGTCACCGCGGCCGCCGAGGCCCGCCCGGCGGACCTCGAGACCCTCAAGACCCTCGAGGTCGACGGCAAGACCGTCGCCACGCTGGTCGAGGAGCTTTCGGCCAAGATCGGCGAGAAGCTCGAGCTTCGTCGCGTCGCCGTCCTCGACGGCCCGGTCGCCGTCTACCTGCACAAGCGCGCCACCGACCTGCCGCCGGCCGTCGGCGTTCTCGTCGCCTACTCGGGCGAGGGCGACGCTGCCGCCGAGGCTGCTCGCGCCGCTGCAATGCAGGTCGCGGCCCTCAAGGCGAAGTACACGACTCGTGACGAGGTTCCCGAGGAGATCGTCGCCAACGAGCGTCGCATCGCCGAGGAGACCGCCAAGGCCGAGGGCAAGCCGGAGGCTGCTCTGCCGAAGATCGTCGAAGGCCGCGTCAACGGCTTCTTCAAGGACGTCGTGCTCCTCGAGCAGCCGTCCGTGACGGACTCGAAGAAGACCGTCAAGGCGATCCTCGACGAGGCCGGCGCCACGGTGTCCAGCTTCGTTCGCTTCGAGGTCGGCGCCAGCTAGACCCACCTGTTCCTCGACCCCGCCGGCCTCGTGCCGCGCGGGGTCGAGGCGCGTCACGGCCCGGCACGACACGGTCGTGACCCTCACGCCCCGGTCTCGGCCCCACGGTGGTGATGAGGCAGGATGAAAGGGCCGATCCTGCGCGATCCGCGATCCGTCTCAACCAGAGGAGAGCCATGTCCGACCACGCCCACGAACGGCCCGGTTTCCGCCGGGTGCTCCTCAAACTCGGTGGCGAGATGTTCGGCGGCGGGAAGGTCGGACTCGATCCGGACGTCGTGACGACGGTCGCGCAGCAGATCGCAGAGGTCGTCCGCAGCGGTGTCGAGGTCGCGGTCGTGATCGGTGGCGGCAACTTCTTCCGCGGTGCGGAACTGCAGCAGCGCGGCCTCGAGCGTGCCCGCTCCGACTACATGGGCATGCTCGGCACGGTCATGAATTCCCTTGCGCTGCAGGACTTCCTGGAGAAGGAAGGCATCGACACCCGTGTTCAGACGGCGATCACCATGGGACAGGTCGCCGAGCCGTACCTGCCGCTGCGTGCCCGCCGCCACCTCGAGAAGGGCCGCGTCGTGATCTTCGGCGCCGGCATGGGCATGCCCTACTTCTCCACCGACACCACCGCGGCGCAGCGCGCCCTCGAGATCGGCGCCGAGGTCGTGCTCATGGCCAAGGCCGTCGACGGTGTCTACTCCGCCGACCCGCGCGTCGACACCGACGCGACGCTGTTCACCGAGATCACCCACCGCGAGGTCATCGAGAAGGGCCTCAAGGTCGCCGACGCGACCGCCTTCAGCCTGTGCATGGACAACGACATGCCGATCATGGTCTTCAACCTGCTGACCAAGGGCAATATCGCCCGCGCCGTCGCCGGTGAGAAGATCGGAACACTCGTACGGTCATGATTGGACAACGGAACATGGAGGAACTGCCGTGATCGATGAAGCCCTCTTCGAGGCCGAGGAGAAGATGGAGAAGGCCGTCACGGTGGCCAAGGACGACCTCGGTGGCATCCGTACCGGTCGGGCCAACCCCGGCATGTTCAACCGCATCGTCGTCGACTACTACGGCGCGCCCACGCCGATCACCCAGATCGCCAGCATCAACGTGCCCGAGGCGCGCATGGTGATCGTCAAGCCCTACGAGGCATCGCAGCTGGGCGCGATCGAGACCGCGATCCGCAACTCGGACCTCGGCGTGAACCCCACCAACGACGGCAACATCATCCGCATCTCGGTTCCGCAGCTGACCGAGGAACGCCGCCGCGAACTGGTCAAGCAGGCCAAGGCCAAGGGTGAGGACGCGAAGGTCTCGGTGCGCAACGTCCGCCGCAAGGCCATGGACGAGCTGAACCGCATCCAGAAGGACGGTGAAGCCGGCGAGGACGAGGTGAACCGCGCGGAGAAGGACCTCGACAAGACCACCGCCAAGTACGTGGCGCAGATCGACGAGCTGGTCAAGCACAAGGAAGCCGAATTGATGGAGGTCTGACAGTGGGTCGAGCCGACGGGCCGTCCGGCCCGCAGCTTCCACTCGATTCCGGTGACGACAACGGAATCACACCCGCTGCTCCGGCTGCGGAACAAGCGGCCGCACCGGAGAAGGCATCCAAGGCCGGCCGAAATCTGCCGGCCGCGATCGGCGTGGGCGCCGCCCTCGGTGCCCTTGTCATCGGCATCCTGCTCTTCGCGCCGACCGCGTGGCTCGCGGTCGTCGCGTGCGCGATCGGGATCGCCACGTGGGAGGTCACCAAGCGACTGCGCGAGGCCGACGTCCGCGTCCCGCCGATCCCGCTGCTGGTCGGCGGGCAGGCGATGATCTGGCTCGGCTGGCCCTACGGCACCACGGGCGTGCTGGCGGCGTTCGCCGGCACCGTCGTCGTCTCCATGCTCTGGCGGCTGTTCCAGCGGGGTCTCTCCGCGCAGCCGCAGAACTATCTGCGCGACACCGCGGTCACCGTCTTCACGGCAGCGTGGCTGCCCCTGCTCGCGTCGTTCGCGACGCTGATGGTGCTCCAGGACCAGGGCGCGCAACGAGTGTTCTGCCTCATGATCGTGTGCGTGTCCTCCGACATCGGTGGCTACGCCGCCGGCGTGCTGTTCGGCAAGCACCCGATGGCCCCGGCGATCAGCCCGAAGAAGTCCTGGGAGGGCTTCGCCGGCTCGCTGATCGCGTGCGTCGTCGCGGGTGTGCTCACCGTGACGTTGATGCTCGACGCCGCGTGGTGGGTCGGCGTCCTGCTCGGGCTGCTGCTCGTGCTGTGCGCGACCGCCGGCGACCTCATCGAGTCGCAGGTCAAACGCGATCTCGGCATCAAGGACATGGGCACCCTCCTGCCCGGCCACGGCGGAATCATGGACCGGCTGGACTCGATCCTGCCGTCCGCCTTCGTCACCTGGCTGGTCCTCGCGGCATTTCTGTAGTGACCGTGCAACGGGCCGGGCGGGCGGTGCGGGAGAGCGGGGTGATCGCCAGCCCCAACATCTGGCACTGGCCCGCGGTCTACGAGGAGGAGAACCGCGCCCAGGACACCCGTGGCGCCGTGTACGCGGCGCTGCGGGAGGCCGTCGACTGGGCCGGAGCCGATGTCGTCGACGTCGGATGCGGCAGCGGGTTCCACCTGCCGATGTTCGCGCAGGAGGCGCGCACGGTCACCGGTGTCGAACCGCATCCGCCGCTCGTCGAACTCGGCCGCCGGCGCACGGCCGCCGACGAGACGATCACCGTGCTGCGCGGCGACGCGGAGCGACTGCCGCTCCCGGACGGCAGCGTCGACCTCGTGCACGCACGCACCGCGTACTTCTTCGGGCCCGGCTGCGGAGCGGGCATCACCGAGGCGCTGCGTGTGCTCCGTCCCGGTGGGGCCCTGGCCGTCGTGGACCTCGACGCGACCGCGCACCCTTACGGACGGTGGATGCGCGAGGACCTGCCGCACTACGATCCCCCCGCGGTCGAGGCGTTCTTCGCGGCTCAGGGCTTCGACCTGCGACGCATCGACACCGAGTGGGCATTTCCCGACCGGGCGAGCCTCGAACGCGTCCTCGGTATCGAATTCTCGCCGCGCATCGCGCAGCGGGCAGCCCGCGAAACGCAGGGCACCGGCCTGACCGTCCGCTACCGGCTGCACATCCGCCGCAAACCACGGGGCCTGGAACTGTGACGGCGCGTGGCGACCGGCCGACCTATCCGGAGATCGGGGCGACCGCGGGACCTCTCCCGGACGGTTACGACCGCGCCGTGCGCTCCCGCGTCATCGGTTCGGGCGAAGAGGCGTTCCACCGCGCAGCAGACCGGCTGCTCGGATGGCAGCTGCAGCGTCGCGCCGGTGCGGGGTTCCGGGCGGACTCGGCCACCGCGGTGCCCGGCGCGCGGGTGAGCGTGCGGGTCGGATGGGGTCCCGTCGGCATCACCGCACCGTGCGAGGTCGTGTACGTCGTGAACGAACCGCGTCGTCGGGGTTTCGCCTACGGCACCCTTCCCGGCCATCCGGTCCGGGGCGAGGAGTACTTCGGGGTGGAGTGGCGGGACGACGACACAGTCCTTCTGACGATCAAGGCGTTCTCCCGGCCGGCGACGTGGTGGGCGCGTGCGGGCGCTCCCGTCGCCCGGCGGGCTCAACGGCGCATCACCGACCGTTACCTCCGTTCCCTCGACGATTGTTCTTGATGCCGAAGGCGCGCGCCAGCCTCGTGATCTTCTTCGCCTTCGCCAGCCTCGGCAGGTCGCTGCCGTCCTGGACCCGGCTGCCGTCCTCGCCGAGCCGGTCGATCACCTCGTGCGCCCAGGTCACGTCGTCCGGGCTCGGGCTCAGCGCCGCATTCGCGTAGGCGGCCCGCTCCGGTGTCATGCACAGCTTCCCGGTCATCCCCATAGACCGGGTCAGCTCCGCCTCCTGGGTGAGCGTGGCGGGGTCGTCGGTGAGGGACGGGCCGTCGATCGGTCCCACCAGGCGCGCGGCCCGGCTCGCGATCACCAGCCGCGACCGCGGATACGTGAGGGCGAGCGGCGAGTCGCCGACACCGGTGTCGCGGCGGTAGTCGCCGCTGCCGAATACGAGCCGGAACGTTCCGTCGGCCCGCGCGATCTCCGGCGCCGCCTCGAGGCCCGTCGCGGACTCGATCAGCACGAGGATCCGGGTGTTCTCCGGTAGCC